>MNWT01000017.1 GCA_001872735.1 Verrucomicrobia bacterium CG1_02_43_26
TCTTTACCTTCTTTTCGCTTTTGCATTTAGGGCATTTCATCTCTCTCATTTAATCCTCTTCTTCCCTTACTGTCTATCCTAAAGTAGTAAACCCCTTCTCGGTATAATATATAACCAAAATTTTCTCTATATAATAATAAAAAGCCTGCCTTCTCGGCAGGCTTTTTTATGCCCTTGAATATCTTAAGAAACGGTGTATATTGGGACACGGTTTAGAGGGGTGATCGCATTCGCTCTGTTCTTTTGACAGTATGGAGAGGAAAGTCCGGACACTATAGGGCAGGATTCCTTGTGAAAGCAAGGGCACTTCGGGGACAACCCCGAGGTGACGGAAAGTGCCACAGAAAATATACCGCCCGCGCAAGCAGGTAAGGGTGAAATGGCGAGGTAAAAGCTCACCGCTCCAAGGGCGACTAAGGAGGCAGGGAAAACCCAATCTAGTGCAAGGTAAAATAGGGGGCCAGGCGGCCCGTCTGATGGCTCCGGGTATACCGCACCTCATTTATGGGGACTGAAGCTATGTAAAAATATCTTTGGTAGATAAATGAATGCAGCCAAGCGCGATGCAAATTGCCTTGGTATACAAAATCCGGCTTACTCCCCGCTAAACCGCTCTTTTTTCGCTAGAAGTTACTTGACTTCGAGGCTTATTGAGTTAGAATCATAAATTGTTGAATAAAAGTTATGGCAAATAAAAAGTCTTCAAAAAAGGATATTAAAAACATAGAGAAACGCACCGAGCGTAACCGAACGGTTAACACGAGGATCAAGACTTTAGGGAAGAAGTTAAAGCAAAACGGGGATGCTGAGACAGCTCGTGATTTAATTTCTGCTGCTGATAAAGCTGCTAAACGTGGCATTATCCACAAGAACAAAGCTAGCCGGATGAAGTCAAGGGCTTCTAAAGTTGCTTTTGCGGCCGTTTAAGGATTTTTAAGAAGAGAAGAATTTCTCCTCCCATCCCATCCATCCCTGGCCCCCAGCAAGCTTTATGCTCTGGGGGCCTCTGTTTTAGTACCGGTATTAATTAATAAATATGAGCTTTGGAAGAATCAGTTTCCCGGAAGGCGCTTTAGGGGAAGAGCCCTGCCGGATGCCTATATTGTATTTTAAGGACAATGTGCTCGCACTCCCAAAACACAGAAACGTCTTAATCGCTCCCCATCCTTGGTACCCTAAGTTGCCTACTTTGCTAAACGCGCTGCGTGAGCAAATTGCCGAGGGACGTGGTATCCTAACTGATCTAGGCGTTCAGGAAGTCCATGCAACCTACCTAATGGATCCTGAAATGACCGGAGTTGTCGTACTCGGCACCAGCGAAGAAAAAGCCGCTGAAGTGAAGAACGCCGTTGGCTCAGACATGCTGACATTTGAATTCATATTCTTGGCTCGCCAAGTTAAAGACGTTAAAGACGAAATTATATGTGAGTTACCCTTAGCCGTACACAGCCAAGAGCCAAAAGTACTCGTCTCTCACAAAACAGGTAAGAAAACCAAAACGATTTTCAAAAAAATAGGCGGAAACGAAAAATACTGCCTCTGGCAAGCCCAGACAAATTACCTACGCCTACACCAAATACCCGTGCATGCCATGGAATGCGGGTTAAGAATCGTAGGAGAACGCCTGTACAGCGAAGAACCCGAAATCTATTTATCCTCAATGAAAAAGCGTTACAAACGCAAAGGCGAAGAAGAGCGCCCACTACACGAAGGGCCAATGCTCCACCTGCGCAAAGTAGAAGGCTCCGGAATTGGAGTGATCGAAGCGGAGATACCTCCCAAATTCAAGGTGACCTTGAAAAAGCTAGACATTACAAACTTGATTTAGCGTAGCGATCGATTAGTATAATTTCACACACACGGAGAGGTGACAGAGTGGCTGAATGTGCCTGACTCGAAATCAGGTGTGCCGGTAACGGTACCGGGGGTTCAAATCCCTTCCTCTCCGCCAATTTAGATTTTACATATGAACCTATTCTGGTTTAGAAAGGACTTAAGGCTTACTGATAATCCTGCTCTGTATGAAGCTACCAAAAGGGGCAAGGTCATTGCTGTTTATATTCAGGATGATATCACCCCGGGAAAATGGAAATCGGGTGCCGCAAGTCGGTGGTGGCTGCATCATAGTTTGCAAGTATTAAAGAAGTCCATCGAAAGCCATGGCGGTCATTTATATTTTTATAAAGGGGAAGCAAAAAAGCTATTACCCGAAATCGCACAGCAGATTAATGCAAAAACAGTTTATTGGAATAGAGAATATGAACCTTATGCGATTGAGGAAGAAGACCAATTAAAAGACACTTTGCGTAAGCTTTCCGTAGATACTCGAATCTATAATGGCAGGCTTTTGCTCGACCCCGAACAGATTAAAAACAAGCAGGGCAGTTATTTTAAAGTATTTACCCCCTTCTGGAAATGTTGTTTGGCTGAGGATGGGGTAAATGCCCCCCTTGGCATAGCAAAAGTAGCTCGATTGGTTAAGTCTAGTGAATTGAGGTTGCAAGACGTTTCGCTCGATGAACTTAATTTACTCCCTAAAGGCCATAATTGGGCCACGAAGTTTTATGGCCTTTGGGCGCATGGTGAGCAATCTGCTACAAACTGTTTAGAACAATTTATTGCAAATAGGTTAAACTGTTATGCTATTGGGAGAGATTACCCAAGTGAGGATGCCACGTCTACACTATCCGCTTACTTGCATTTTGGCGAAATTAGCCCAAGGCAAATTTGGAGTGCTATCCAGTCGTATAAAACCGAAACAAAAGACACCGTAAATGCCGATAAGTTTTTATCTGAACTGGGTTGGCGTGAGTTCTCGAATTATCTCTTATACCATTGCCCCACCCTGCCAGAAGAAGCGTTTAATCCAACCTTTAATCATTTCCCGTGGCAAGAAAACAAGGCGTTACTCACTGCCTGGCAAGAAGGGAAAACGGGTTATCCTTTAATTGACGCAGGTATGCGAGAACTTTGGCAAACAGGCTACATGCATAATCGCATCCGCATGGCCGTGGCCTCCTTTTTGACAAAGCATTTACTAATCCATTGGCAAGTAGGTGCAAAATGGTTTTGGGATACTTTAGTAGACGCTGATCTGGCAAACAATACCTGCGGCTGGCAATGGGTCTCCGGCTGTGGTGCGGATGCGGCTCCTTATTTCCGTATTTTCAACCCGATCATACAAAGCGAAAAGTTCGACCCTGAAAGCATTTACATCAAACGATGGGTACCCGAATTAAGAGAGTTTTCCGGAAAAGCAATCCATAGGCCATGGGAGTGTGTAAATGTAATTGGGAAAAAATACCCCGCGCCTATTGTAGATCACAAATTGGCAAGAGAACGAGCCCTTGAAGCTTACCAACAGGTCAAAAAGGGCCATGCGTAGAATTATTAGGCCATTTTGGAACGTGACATCTAAGCCAGTTTTTGACTAGAATGCAGTCAACTTCATGAATTACCCATTAGTTAGCAAGTTGTTAAGTATATTAGTTGGCTCCATGAGTTGTGCCTTCTTGCTATGTTTGGGCGTGGAGCTCTATTTCACAGAAACAGCTTTAACAATGGTTTACGTTGGCTGGTGGTTCAGTATCGCTTTTTGTCTTTGTATTGCCGTTATCTTTTACATTTTAGGGCGAAAAAGCACTGTAAAAATGTTTCAAAAGGAGGCTTTTGTAACCATTGGTACAGGATGGATAATTGTTTGCTTGATTGGCGCTCTACCCTATTGGCTTATTATGCCAGAATTATCATATGCAGACGCTTTTTTTGAATCAAGCTCAGGAATAACTACAACAGGAGCTACCGTATTCAGTAAACCTGAGCTTCTACCCAAGAGTCTCTTATTTTGGCGTGCAATGAGCCAATGGATGGGCGGATTAGGCATCGTTGTATTCTTTGTTGGTATTTTAAGAAATCTGGGAGCTGGTGCTAAAATCCTATACACCCACGAATCCGCTGCAACCTCCGCAGATATTAATTCTGGGTTGATACAGAACGTTGTGCATAAAGTATTATTAATATATTTTGGCATAACGTTGCTTTGTACAGGCGTATATATGCTGACGGGCATGAATTTTTTTGACGCTATATGCCATACATTTACCACACTTTCCACAGGTGGATTCGGTAATTACAGTGATAGCATGGCTCATTTCACAAACCCTGCAACACAATGGGCAGTAATCTTTTTTATGATCGTTGGAGGAAGTAGTTTTGTGATGTTGCTTTGCCTAACAACCGGTAACCTTAAAGAAGTTTTTAAAAACACTGAGTTTAAAACCTATTTAGCTATTATGCTCATTGCTGCTTTGTTTTTTGCGGTAACCCTTTTTCCTTTGTACGGCTATCAATTAAAGGAAATGGAAAATACGTTCAGGATGAGTGCCTTTCAGGTAGTATCCATTCAAACAGGTACCGGCTTCAGTACAGTTGATTACGATTCATGGCCCCCCGTACTCCATATAATCCTAGTAGCTCTAATGGCTATTGGCGGCTGTACTGGTTCAACGGCTAGTGGACTCAAAGTGATACGCGTTGTTATTGCATTCAAGACAATGTTACTAGAAGTTCAAAAGTCATTTCGCTCCAAGTTAGTGTCTTCCATTTTAATAAATGGTAAGCCTATACAAGAAAAGACAAAGGAAACTGTCGCGATCTTTCTCGTCATGGCAGGGTTAGTCTTCTTTGTCTGTTTAATAGGGCTCGCAATTTCTCAACCAAATGTAAGCCTTGAGGGAAATGTTTCAGGCATTATTGCTTGTATGGCAAACGTTGGACCAGGACTTGCCGAAACGGGCCCAACACATACCTATGCCTTTTACAACATGACTTCAAAAATTATATTAAGCTTCGCAATGATAATTGGTCGTCTAGAATTTTATACGATTTTAGCGCTTTTTCTTCCATCACTATGGCGCAAATTTTAAGATGATATCTATAAAGCTAATTACCGAAAAGTAATTAGTCTTCGTCTCCATCCTCACCAATCGCCTCTACAGGGCAGCCTTCGAGGGCTTCCATGCACATCTCTATCTCTTCTTCCGTTTTTGGCTGTTTATAGACAAAAGAATAACCGCCGTCCTCATTTCTGGTGAAGAAATCAGGAGCCGTTTCGCGGCAAAGATCACAGTCAATGCATTGCTCATCTACATAAAACTTACCAGGAACATTTTCCGGCCACTTGTCGTTTTTATCTGCCATAAGAGGTGAAATTATTATTTAAATTGTAATAAAAGTCAAGATAGGAATAGACACATCCGGCTTAAGTTTCTTCGCAAAGAACTACCATACGCTGCAAGGCAATGTTATTAGGAACATTAACAATACTGCCATCTACTTGACGGACCCGTATAAAGAAGAGTCCCATGTCGATGATTTCCCCTTTCACCGTATTATCCCCATCTTTTACGATAATAACATCATGGATATCTAATTGGCTGGCAAAAAAGAGGATATAGGCACCAAAGATATTACTCAACAAACTCCAACCCGCAAATAAGGAAATGCCCAAAAGACCAATAATAGACGTAATAAAGATCCAGACCTCCTTCGCTTCTATACCCCAAATACCCAGAAGGATTAATAAAACAACAAGCACAGCGAGTGAATTGATGACTTTTATTAACCGACGTTTTCTACGAACTCGCAGTTTGTTATTCAATCGGTGTAGAGAAAATATTTTTGCGACAATAAGGAGGGTGGCTCCTATGATGATTAGCAATGCAATGGAGGTTCCAATGTTGGTATAGAGTTCAGCAGCTTTCATAATGAATCAAAGATAATATAATACACCTTGAATTTACTATCAAAAGGAACCAAATCCAAGAATGAAAACATATTGACCTGTAATAGGCTTTTGGACTATATTACCTAAGTATTTATATCATGAATGGCCCCAATCTGTTTTTGATTTACCTTTTAATTTCATTAACCCCAATAGCAAGTATGGCAAAAGATTCTAAAAAGAACGCCCATCAATTCTCGTTCACGGCACTTAACGATGCCTCAAAAACAATCAAATTGTCTGATTATGATGGCAAGGTGATCATGATTGTTAATACCGCTTCCAAATGCGGCTTTACCCCTCAGTATGCCTTTCTGGAGAAGCTCTGGAGAGAGTACAAGGATAGAGGCTTAGTCATTTTAGGTATTCCATCAAACGACTTTGCGGAACAAGAGCCTGGCTCAGAAAAACAGATACAGGAATTTTGCCAAAAGAATTATAATGTTACTTTTCCGATGACATCTAAACAACATGTCGTTGGTGAAAATGCAAACCCACTCCATCGTTGGCTGTATTTAGAAACCGGTGTAGAACCCAAATGGAACTTCCAAAAGTTTATTATAGACAAAAATGGTGATGTTATTGGTGAGTTTCCTTCCACAACAGCTCCAGATAATCGCGAGATCGTGAAATTAATCGAGCGCGAGCTAGCTGTAGAGGTTTAGAGTAACTGCTCCAATATTTGGATTGCGTTTAACGCGGCACCTTTCCACAACTGGTCTCCAGAGACCCAGAGGGAAAGCCCGTTACCAAAAACAAGATCCTTACGAATACGCCCCACCCCGCATTTTTCTTTTTGCGAAAATTGTATCGGCATGGGGTAATGATTTTGCTCAGGTTCATCATAGAGCTCTATACCCGGGAAATTACAGATAACCTCTCTTGCCTTTTGAACAGAAACCGCTTGTTCAAACTCTGCGCTAATCGCAATCGAATGCGCTCGAAAAACAGGAACTCTCACACTCGTACAGGAAACCTGCAGATCAGGCATACCTAATATTTTTTGAGACTCCACAAGCATCTTCATCTCTTCTTTGGTGTAACCGTTTTCCAGAAAAGCATCCACGTGCGGTATCACATTAAACGCAATTTGGTGGGGATAAACAGAGGGCACGATCATCTCGCCATGAGCCCACTGTTTTACTTGTGTTTCAAGCTCCCTTAACGCAGCAAGCCCTGTCCCTGAAACGGCTTGGTAAGTACTGGCAAAAAAGCGCTTTAAGCCAAACGCTTTATGTAAGGGAAATAATGCCAACAAGGTCAAAATGGTCGAGCAATTCGGGTTAGCGATGATGCCTTTATGCCCAGACAGCGCCTTCGGGTTAACCTCGGGAATAACCAACGGCACGTCTTCGTCCATACGGAAAGCGGAGCTGTTATCGATCACCACGCACCCTTGTTTAACAGCTTCTTTAGCAAATTGTCTCGAAACATCTCCGCCTGCGGAAAAGATGGCGAAATCTAACTCCTTAAAAATATCCGGTGTCGCTTCTTCTACGGTAAAATCTTTATCCTCAATAGTAACAACCTGGCCAGAAGAACGCTTGGAAGCCAAAAGTCGAATACTGGCAAACGGCACATTACGCTCAAGGAGCAGTTGTAGGGCTTCTTTGCCAACCGCGCCTGTCGCGCCTAATATACCAATCCGTACTTTCATTTCTATGAGGATATTTTAGCACAGCGTTTAGGTAAAGGGAAATGGAAAGAAAAAAAGGCCTCCATTCTATTTAACTGACAACTTCCTAAAAACTCCTTAAGCTACTTGCATAATTATCCATGTCTAAAAAACTTAAGAATATTACAATAGTAGCCTCTTCCACACTGGGATCTCGAGTGTTGGGGCTATTTAGGGACATGGTTACATTTACCTTTTTGGGTGCCGGAGCAATTAACTCAGCGTTCTTACTAGCATTTATGCTTCCTAATCTCTTCAGGCGGCTCTTGGGCGAAGGTGCGTTAACATCCGCGCTTATTCCCATCCTCTCCGAAGAACACCATAAACATGGTAAGGAAGAAGCTTTTCGTTTTTTAAATAAACTCATCACCTGGGTTTCATTGGGCATGGTGATGTTGATTTTACTGGTAATTGCCGGGTTAAATTTTGTCGACCATATACCCAATTTAGAACCGCGCTGGTACCTGGGTGCAAAACTCGGCATGATCCTTATTCCCTACATGCTGTTCGTGTGCTTGGCAGCTGCATTTGCAGCCGCGCTTAATGTATTTGAGCGTTTTGGCATCGCTGCTTCTTCCCAAATATGGCTCAACCTTGCCATGATTATTGCCTTGGGTGTTTTCGGTTATCTGTTTGGTAAAAATGCCGAGGAACAGGTATACTATCTCTGCACAGGGGTATTAATCGGTGGCTTGATACAAGTCATATGGCCTGCGGTTGCTCTTATGCGATCCGGATGGAAACCGAAGTTTGATCTCTCGCCCTCCCCCGCTCTTTCATCTTGGTTTAAACTGTTTATTCCTGGGTTTGGTGGTGCAGCGATTTATCAAATCAACTTCATGGTTACCCAGCTCTTGGCTTTCTGGTTAACCAATTCTGCCGTAGCTACGTTATACCTGGCGAATCGTTTAATACAGCTCCCCCAAGGTCTATTCACTATTTCGCTGGTAACGGTATTTTTCCCAAGCCTCTCTAAACTGGTTATACAAGGAGACAAAAAGAGCGACTTAAAAGACCTCTACCTAAAGGGATTAAGGATGCTCATGGTTGTAACCATTCCCGCGACAGTCGGCTTAATCGTCCTTCGCGAACCTATATTATCCCTCCTATTCGAGTGGGGGCAATTTGACGCAGAAAACGTAAGAGCAACGGGCCCAATATTAGCCATTGTAGCGCTCAGTTTACCTTTCTTTGCACTCTCTACACTTTCTACACGTGGCTTCCATTCCCTACAAGACACCCGTACACCTTATAAAATCGGAATGGTAATGTTCGGCATCAACCTAATTCTGTCCGTAGCCCTCATGTTCCCCTATGGCGTAGCAGGTCTAGCATTAGCCAATCTAACGGCAAACATCATCCAAACGATTCTCCTACAAGTAAAATTGACCGCTAAAGAGGAATCCTTTTCACTCAAGGGACTGGGTGCACCTATGATCCAGATTGGTTTTGCAGCTTGCTCAATGATAATCACCTTATACCTCATGCTGTTCGCCTGGGAAAGTGCTTTTTCATTTAACGGCAAACTATTTGCAACCGTAGCCATCCTGACAGTTATTCCGGGCGGGATGCTCATCTACTTTGCAACTTTATGGATATTGGGCTATGAGGACAAACATGAGTTTAAGCGCTATTGTCTGCTGATCCTAAAACGCCGGAAAGCTTCTTCTTAACAGGCATATTCTACCATCAGAGCCTATAATAAGCGATATATGGCTTTACGTAATCGTATTTTTATGTTACAATCATGTAAAATTGCCTCACTAAATAACATATAATCATTTTTTCAATGCCAGAAGTTATAAAACATAGATCATACGGATTATCAGACATCGGCCTCGTCAGGCAAGTGAATGAGGACCACTATTTAATTAATAACTCCATCCACCTATTTGCTGTAGCAGACGGTTTAGGCGGTTTACCTAAAGGTGATCTCGCCAGCCGGGTAGCCATCGAAGAACTCGATGCCATGGTTAATACCTCTGAGGGTACACTCGCGCTCGATTTTGCAAAAATATTTTACCAGATAGCCGAAGTGGTCATTCAAGTTGGTCAAGAAATCAACAATGAAATGGGCATCGCGACAACCCTAACCGCTATGAAAATTGAAGGGGATCGCTTATTGGTCGGTCACGTGGGCGACTCAGGATTATTTCTTTACCGCAAAGGACACCACTACCTGAAATTGACCAAGGATCACACCATGGCTCAGGAAATGCGCGATCATAAAGACTTTGATGAAAACACCTATATTCCGGAATATTTTCACCACACGCTAACCCGCTGTATTGGCAACATTCCTGAATTGGTGATTGACACCCACGAATACCAAATCTTGCCCGGAGATCGTTTCTTACTCTATTCAGACGGTGTTACAAAAACAATCGCCGGTGATGAGCTCGAGGAACTGGCCTTCCAAATAGATTCTCCCAAACTTTTCGTGGAAACGATTATCAATTTATCCAATGACAGAGGTGGCCCCGACAATACAACGGCTGTAGCCGTTTTTATAGATTAGAGAAATGGCGCTGCTCTTGATCAGCTTAAGCGCCTTTTTCGCCTCGCTGCTGACTCTATTTTCAGGCTTCGGCCTAGGAACTCTATTAATGCCTGTTGTAGCTGCCTTGCTTTATTTATTAGGCAGCTTACTTGTCCTTGGAATGATTTAAAAGCGCTTTTACGCGTTCAGCAATGTATCAACATTTTCAATATTATCCTTAATCTCTTTAAGGAAACGACCTGCACCTGCACCATTTGCCCAACGATGGTCGAACGTAAAATCGAGATTAACCACCTCAACCGGCTTGATTTCGCCTGCATCATTTGTTTGCAGATCATAGAATGGTTGGCCAATAAAGATCGTAGAGATAGCTGGCGGAACAACAATTGCTTTACCGAAGCGTATCTTATACTGCCCCATACTGGTAATGTTAATGACGGTTCTTGCTTTAGACACACTAACACCATCCTTGATTTTCTTAAGCTCCGTACGATAGGTCTTAACAAACTCTAGCCAAGAATATGTATTCGCATGCGGCAGAACAGCTGTTTCTAAAACATCATTTTCCAACGCAACGGCAAATCCAACATCAAAATCCTTCTGCGGCTGGGAAATTTGCCCGTTTTGCAAGAGACATCGGAATTGTGGATATTTCTCCAAAGCCTTAGTAACACACCACGCAACTAAAGTTGTATACGTATAAGTGCCTTCCGCAGAACGCCCTCTGTCTTTCCCCCAAACAGCACGCATCTTAGACCAATCCGCCGTTAGGGTTAAACTCGCTGGAAGAACACCTTGCAATTGACGTAAAATTTCAGGTGAAAGCGCGGCTTGCTTGCTTGCGGGTGCTTCAGAAATAACAGGAGCTTCTTGCTCAACCGGCCGCTGCGAGGATGATTGAGATTGCTCCGTCTGCACCGGCTGTGTTCCTCCCGTATGTGCAAGAACCGCAATTTCTTGTCCAACTGTAATCACTTGGTCTTCTTTGATCTTCCAGGATTCCAGAATACCTTCAATCGAAGATTCTACAGGAAACACCGCTTTGTCTGTTTCAACTTCACAGAGCGCATCGTCTGGATGAACTTGCTCGCCTTCTTTTTTAAAGATACTAATGACACGCGCTTCCAACAGACCTTCACCTAAGTGAGGCAATACGATCGTTGTCTTCGCAGTCTTCTTACCGCATTCTTCTACCGTTAAGGAGGTATGGGAAGGCCCTACACCTTCGCTTGCAACTTGCTTAACAGCCGGAATATCGCCTACGCGTTGAGTGGACATCGCAATCACTTTGCTAATAGCGGCGACCACGCGATCTTGATCCGGAAGCGAGGAATACTCATAAACCGGATTATATCCCACACAAACATCTGGCTTACTGACCAATTGAGGCGGTGCAACCATGGCTTTCCAAACCGCAGGATCTTCAGACAACGTAGAAATGATCATTTGGCCAACACTACAGCTTTCACCATCTTCTTGCACGATCACAAGGCGGCCTGTTTTCATAACAGAATAAGTGATGGTCTCCTTATCCCAAGGAACCATAGAGCGCAGATCGATCAATTCAATACTCGCGTCTGTCTTAAGTTTTTCAACTGCCTTACCAACTACTTCCATACAATTACCCCAGGTAACTACAGTAACATCATTGCCTTCTTGACGAATAGCAGCCTTACCTAATGGGATCGGTGCCATATTTTGCGGGATCTCACGTGGTTCCCAGAACATGTGTTTAGGCAACAATACGAGAACAGGGTCCTCGCACGCAATCGCACTACTAATCATACCAGCAGCGTCTTCCGGTGTGCTTGGCATAATAACGGAAAGACCAGGAACATGGCTAAAAAGGCCTTCATTAGTCTGGCTATGCCAGATAGCGCCCCCGGGGAGATATCCCCCACAAGGTGCATAAATAACAGCAGGACAAGTCCAATCGCCATAACTACGCCAACGCAGATTGCTCATACTGCTGATCAACTGGTTTAAACCAGGTGTAATAAAATCGATAAACTGTATTTCAAAAACAGGGCGCTTGCCATAAGCAGCTAGTCCAACTGCAACACCAATAATGGTAGACTCCGCCAAGGGTGAGTTAATCACACGATCAGGAAATTCAGTAGACAACCCTTTAGTGAGCTTAAATACTCCACCTAATGGGTCTGCTATATCTTCACCGAAGAAAATAACATCCTTATCATTACTGAGTGCTTCACGGAAGGTTTTGTTAATGGCATCCGCCATACGGCACTTTTCACCCACAGGAAGCGTTGGCATTTTACCCACTTGGAAAGGCGCAAATACTTGTTTCGTTTCATCTCCAGGCGTTGGGTTTTTAGCCGTCTCAGCACGTTGGTAATCTTCTTTGGTAATGGTTTCTATTTCCTTATCAAATTCCTCCCAACTTTCTTCATTGAAAATGCCATCGAGGATAAATTCTTCTTTAATGCGGCTTAGCGGATCGCGCTTTACGATTGCGGCTAGCTCTTCTTCCACACGGTAATTACGGTGGTCATCCGCGCTCGAGTGGCTAGACAAGCGTTCTACATGGCTCCAGATAAACTGAGGCCCTTTACCACTTCTAGCATTATTAATCGCGATATTCGCAGCTTCGAAAACCTGGTGTATATCGGTACCATCGATCTCAACCCAATCATCATTTGGCAGGGCCTTAATCGCTAGCGCTGCCATTTCTTCGGTGTTGGTGCTGATACCAAAGCGGTTGTCCTGCACCACGAAAATCATCGGCAGGTTTTTCTCTTTGGCAAACGCGATAGATTCATAGAAATCTCCTTGGCGTGTACCTGCTTCGCCGATAGATACATAGACAACATTTTGTTTTTTGTCCATCTGCATCCCCCAAGCCACACCCGCAGCCGGTAGATGTTGGGCGGCAATGGTAGAAGCCGTACTATAAATATTTAACTTACGGTTACTAAAGTGGCTCGGCATTTGTCGGCCGGCACTGGAGGATTCTTTTTTAGCGTAATAGGCAAGCGCTAAGTCGTAATTGCTAATCCCCCTGGAGAGGACAAACGCACGATCTCGGTAGAATGGAAAACCATAATCACCTTCTTGCATCAACATGCCGAAGATGGCCGAGGTTTCGTGGCCCATTGCGGATACATGAAACCAACCCTTACCTTGCCGGATCAATCGCTGCTCCCTCAAATCACCATGTCGGCTAATCAACATCAGGCGAGCTAGCCTTTTCTTCGTTTCAATATTTAGTTCCAAATTTGCTGTGTTTGGCATCTTGCTTTGATTATCAGATTTTAACATCGAGTAAAAGTTTATAGTTCGCCACTTCGGGCTATTTTATTAAATCCTTGTCTTAGGATCGTTATTATATACAATTTCGTTTATGAGATGGATTTTCCCCATCGCTATATGTGTAATGCTTTTTTTTGCTTCTGGCCAGTCTAAATTGGCCACGCACGGAATCGAGATAGACTATTTTGATAAAATAGGCCATTTCCTCGTGTTCGGGCTGCTAGCAACCGCCTTTTACAGGATCCCTTTTTTTTGGAATCTTAAGTTAATTGGGCTTATCCTAGTTTTGTTTATTGTAACGTTGTTTGGAGCAAGTGATGAGATTCACCAATCCTTTACACCGGAAAGAAATTTTGAATACACGGATATGATTGCGGATTTCAGTGGCGCTTTTATTGCGCTTCTTGTCTATAAATTCTGGCATCTATATAGAGCCATACTAGAATACCCGGTTTTTGGCTCAATCAAAAGATATAGCCCGAAAAAGGGGTATGTACGCTCGTTTGGAGATTCCGATGCCCCGCTAACAAGGCCTTAAAAAAATATTACCGCCTTTTTATCGCTAAAATCACCTTGATTGATCAGTTGTATTCATATTGAATCGAATTGCTTCACTCAATTTATTCCCATGAAAGATAAAGTAGAACTGGTTAAAGAGTATTTATTGTCATTCCAAAATGCCGTTTGTGCTGCTGTTCACAATGAAGATGGTACAGGAAAGTTCATTGAAGATCGCTGGGATCGCCCTGAGGGTGGTGGCGGAATCACGCGCATCTATAAAGGTGATGCGATCGAGCAGCTCGGTGTTAATTTTTCGCATGTGCATGGGGATCAGCTCCCGGCTTCCGCAACGGACTTACGCCCGGAGATGGCAAACAAGAGTTTTGAGGCACTTGGTGTTTCTATTATATGCCACCCGTCCAACCCTTATGCCCCAACGACTCATGCCAATGTAAGAATGTTTGTGGTCAATGATAAGAATGATGGCTCAACACACTGGTGGTTCGGCGGCGGTTTTGACCTCACACCTTATTATGGTTTTGAAGAGGATGCTGTCCATTTTCACAAAAAAGCTAAAGCCGCATGTGATCCTTTTGGCATAAACCTCTATCCTCGTTTTAAGCAAGAGGCGGATGATTACTTCTTTTTAAAACACAGGAGCGAACCACGTGGCATCGGGGGCATTTTCTTTGATGACTTTAATGAAAAGAATTTCGACCACTCTTTTGGTTTTATGCGCAGCGTAGGGGATAATTTTATAAAAGCCTATCAGCCCATCCTGGCACGCCGAAAAAATACACCCTATGGTGAGCGTGAAAGAAATTTCCAACTCTATCGTCGTGGACGCTACGTTGAGTTTAATCTTATTTATGACCGTGGTACTCTTTTCGGTCTAAAGTCAAATGGGCGTACAGAGTCTATTCTCGCTTCATTGCCACCGGAAGTACGCTGGGAGTATAACTGGTCTCCTGAAGCAAATACTCCTGAAAGCCGTCTACATGAATTTTTCTTAAAACCCAAAGATTGGGTACATTTAAAACCTGAGCTTTCTTTTGCTTAATTTATGAATTCTCGAGATCGCTTTTTAAACGCTTGTAATAGTCAGCCAGTAGACCGTCCTCCGGTCTGGGTAATGAGGCAGGCAGGTCGCTATTTACCGGAATACCGGGCTTTACGGGAAAAATATTCGTTTCTCGAAATGGTCAAAACACCAGAGCTCGCTAGAGAAATCACACTGCAGCCTTTAGCACGTTTTCCGTTAGATGCTGCCATTATCTTTTCCGATATTTTAGTCGTGCCGGAAGCCATGGGCCAGCCTTACGAATTTAACTCCAAGGGCATCAAAATGTCCTTTGCTCTGGATTCTATCGATAAGGTCGAAAAAATCGTTGTTGACGGAACCGTAGAAAGGCTGAGTTACGTCAGGGATGCTATTCGCCTCACGCGGGAAAAGCTGGGTAATGAAAAGGCTCTACTCGGTTTTGGGGGTGCTCCATGGACACTAGCCAGCTACATGGTTGAGGGGGAATCTACCAAAGATTTTTCTAAAATAAAAAGTTTGGCGTATGCAGAGCCGCTTGTATTTGAAGCGTTGATGGAAAAATTAACCACCGCGCTCATCGGCTATTTCAAGATGCAAATAAGTGCCGGCGTAGATGCTATTCAAATATTTGATAGCTGGGGCGCTATGTGCCCCGCTAGCCACTACTGGGAATTTTCCCTCAAATGGATCGAAAAAATCATACACGCTTTGCCAACAGATTTCCCGGTAATCCTGTATGCAAAGGGAATGTCTCATCTACATCAACAGCTTATCCGGACTAATCCCACTGTATTGGCTGCAGACTGGACAATGCCGCTAACCGAATTACGCAAATCCATTCCTCAACGCTACGCAATCCAAGGTAATCTGGATCCTATCGTACTCAACACAACTCCCGAGATTGTTCGCGAAGAAACCATGAAAATTCTTCATGAAATGGAACACCACAATGGCTTTATTTTTAACTTAGGGCATGGCATTACCCCTAAAGCAAAGATTGAAAACATGGAAATGCTCACCAACACAGTTGTCAATTTTAGATCAAAATAGGCTCTTATGAAGGTTGCCATTGTAGGAACAGGTATAACGGGGCTATCAATCGCCTACCAATTGGAAAAAAAGGGCATTAGCTCTGTTCTATTTGATACCGCAAAAAAAGTAGGCGGTGTGCTCAACTCCTCTCAATTTGATGGCTTTCTGTGCGAAAAAGGGGCTCATACCCTGGAAATCAAAACGCCGGAAGTTCAGCATTTCATAAACGAAATGAATCTTACAGCAGATACCTTTGAGATCCCGTCTAAAAGCAATCGCTACATCGTCCACAAGGGGCAGCTTCAAGCACTGCCGTTATCTTTCTGTTCGTTTTTAAAAACGCCTCTTTTTTCAATAAAAGCTAAGTTAAAGTTACTTACTGAGCCGTTTGTTTCCGCCTATAAAGGATCAGATGATGAAAGTTTGGGGCATTTTGTAACACGCAGGCTCGGAAAAGAGTTTCTCGATTACGCAATAGACCCGTTTGTCGCCGGTGTCTACGCAGGAGATCCCTTTAAACTTTCCGTAAAACAAGCTTTTCCAAAATTGCATGAGCTCGAAGCGCAATACGGCTCTTTAATCAAGGGAGGCTTTTTAGCTAAAAGGAAGAATGGTCCGCGCTTCAAAAAACGAATTATTTCATTCCGTAGGGGCATGCACATGTTACCCGAAGCCATTGAGAAAAAATTAAATTCCCCTATTCATCTAAAAACAACCCTTGAGGCGATAGAACAAAAGGGTGACGCTTGGGAGCTCACCTGGAATGGCCAAAAGGAAATCTTCTCTCATTTGATCATTACGGTTCCGGCTCACAAGGTTAAGTCTCTCCCCTGGCCTCAAGAGATCTCAAATAAACTTTCCGTATTTGATCAGATTGAATATGCGCCTATTGCCACGGTTAATCTAGGCTTTAGGCAGCAAGATATTTCCGGCAAACTCGATGGCTTTGGATTTCTTGTGCCGCGAAAAGAAAAAATGAATATACTGGGCACACTCTATCCCTCTACTATGCTTCCTAATAGGGCAGGCAAAGGCCATGTTTTACTGACAACTTTTATCGGCGGAAGTCGTTTTCCGGAAGCCCCTATCATGCCACAAAAGGCTATGATCAATCTTGTTCTCAGTGATCTTAAAAAATTGTTTACAATAAAGGGTACCCCGATATTCTCCTCCGTCAAAACATACCAAAAAGCAATCCCTCAATATAACTTAGGTTATGATAAAATCTTAAAGGGCATGCAAACGATCGAAGACAATATCCCCGGTCTTCATTTTGCGGGTAACTACCGCACGGGAATTGCTGTGGGGCAATGCATCCACTCCGCTATCAAATTCGCAAGCCAATTTAAGGCGTAAGCGTCCATACCTCATATCATGATTGCCTTTTAATCAACTTAGGCATACATTTTATTCAAATGAAGCGGTTGCAAAAAATTGCTATTTTAGTAAACCAAAATAAACCCCGTGCTGAAGAATTTGCCGCTAAGGTAGCTTCTCTTGCAGAGATGGAAGGCTGTGAAACCAAAATCTCGCTGGATTACCCTGTTAAGGACGATTTCCTAGCTGGCCAGGATGCTTGCCTGAGCGTAGGAGGCGATGGTACTTTGTTAAGCACGCTTAAGGAATCCGTAAAACATCAGGTACCCATAGTCGGTATTAACTTGGGCAAACTCGGCTTTCTGGCTACTTATTCGGAAGAGGATATTTTAAATAACTTGAAGGACGTGATTGCAGGAAATTACCAAGTACTTTATCGTGGCTTGTTTGATTGTGTTTCTGCGGACAACAAATCACACGTGGCGCTCAATGATGTGGTCATTCGCCAAAATTACCAATCTCGTCTCATCCGACTAGAGGTCTATCTCGATGAGCAACTGGTAAATAATTATTACTGCGATGGTCTTATTTTTGCCACCGCTACTGGTTCAACCGCTTATAATTTATCCGCCGGCGGCCCCATTATCTATCCCTGCGATAAGGTATTTGCATTAACTCCTATTTGCCCCCATACGCTCACGAATCGCACCGTTATCTTTTCAGATGATAATCGTTTGACGGTTCATTGCGCAGACGAACACAGCCAACTCGCCGTATATTTTGATGGCCAGAAAAGCCTCGAAGGTTTGGATTGTTTTCCATTACATATAAGTATCGCTAAACAACGCCTTCCATTACTTTTACCCCAAAATTATTCCTATTTCCAAATTCTTAGAAAAAAATTAAAGTGGTAAAAGCATTACTTTAAATCTCCCCCGCCCCACCCCAAAAAATGGTCAAGTATACTATCTGCAAGCCCGGCACCACCAAAACAGAAGGGCCTTACACGATCGAAGAGCTCGCAGTGCTCATGCATAACGGTATGGTAAACGAGGATACGTTGTACTATGACCAGGTAAGAGAATCCTGGATCGCCATCAAGGATAACGAATACCTTATGACGGTTCTCTTTGTAGACGAAAAAAACCTGGAATTAAGAGCTAGAAGCGGAAAAACCATGTTACCGTTTATGATCAACAAAGAAGGGGGGAAAATCATCAACGTCTCAGATCTACTCGCAGCCGCCGAGGGAATGTCTGCTGAGACAAAATACATCACCTCCAAAAGAAAATCTAAAGATTTTACCGCGGGGCTCATGCTTCCCGCACTTGCGCTTATGATGTTCCTAAGTGCCTTGGTCTTGCTCATTCCCTATTTTTCAGAAGTTAGATCGCTGATCGAATTTCAAAGCTTTCAGCCTCTGTTGGATAATCCACTTATTCTGCTTGGCGGGTTTGATTTACTCATGATGCTGCTGCTCGCCCTTGCCCTAACAGAAGTATTTCCGCTAATACGGCTACGGGCTAGCCTCGGAGTTGGTTTCTGCCTCTACTATTTTTTTGTTACGCAAACTCCTGGCCTACTTGCTGCGTATACATTGGGCTACCTCGCCTTATTTATTTGCACCGTCTGCTTAAATCCATTCGTATTAATCCCCTCAATCATTGTTGGGCTGATCGCCTTTGGTAGTTTGTTATTCAAAGTCATTATGCCGCTTCTAGGTGTTTAGGCCAATTACGAGCTCTTTTAGCGCCACGAGCTGCAAACTGCTATTGACATAGAATGGCTTATAGACCAGTTTAAAACCTTGTAAGTCAAATTTCCTCTCAACTATGATTTCCTGGTTACAAAATCTACTACAAAAGCACTATAAGTGGCTTTTCACTATTCTTTTAGGCGTTATTATTATCGCCTTCGTATTCACTATCGGGGCATCTCCCGGTATTGGTCGAGCTAAAGGGAAAATGGCAAAAAGCCTTTATTATGGGGTCGATCTGAACTCCGAGCACGAAGTCAGAGATTTAATGGTTGCTACAAACATCAGTTTCTTACTTGCCACAGGTCAAGCCCTCGTGTTCCAAGCCCAAGCCGAGCAAGCTTTCTTGCAACGCGCCGCTCTCATCCACTTGGCAAACACGTTACAAATTCCAGAGCCAACCGAGGCCGAGCTTGCTGCTTATATTAAAACAATTCCTTATTTCCAAGATTTCCAAGGTCGTTTTAATGATACTCAATATCAAGAATTTTTAACAATGGTTAAAAACGACCCCGTATTAAACCAGCAAATCGCACGGGAAACCATTATTGATGATTACCGTATCAGCCTTGTCGAAAAAGTGCTCAAGGGTCCTGGCTACGTCATCCCCTATGAGGCTCAATTTGATGCCGATAAATTGGAAACGCTCTGGTCAATCGATGTCGCTGAATTTGATTTCTATAAGTTTGATCCTAAAATCCAGGTCACCGAGGAGCAAATTAACGAATATTACGAGAATCACAAAGATCAATACGTATCCTCAGAGCAAGTGCACGCCTCTTTGATTTTGTTCAAACGTGACCACTATCAGGGCAAAGTTGAGCTCCCTACTGATGCAGAGCTTGAAGCGTTCTTTAATAAAAACACAGGCATGTTTGCCAAAGCGGATGGTACGATCCCTCAACTCAATGATGTAAAAAAAGAAGCTACTGAAGCTTATATGAATAAGAAGGCTGAGCGTGAAGCCGGTGAGGATGCCTTTAACTTCGCTTACGAAATTTATGATGGTAAGATCCAAAAGGGTTCCCCTGAGTTCAATCAGCTTATGGATAAATATAATGTAACGCTGGCAGACTTGCCCGCTTACGATAAGGATAACCTCCTGCCGGATTCTTCTTTACCAGGTGCTTTACTCAGACAAGCTTTCACGCTTAGCGATCAACAGTTCGTCTCGGATGTTCTCCCTGTAGAGGAAAATAGCGCGCTCTTAATCTTTAATGGCAAGGAGCCTTCCGTTGTCCAACCTCTCGCTAAGGTACGTAACGAGGTAAAAGCTGATGTCCTCCTCGAACTGAAAGCAAAAGCGTTTCAAACAAGGGCAGAGGAAATTCATAAGCAACTTGCTGAGGACTTAAAGGATAAAATTAATTTTAGCAAAGTAGCCGCACAGGACAGCGTTTCAATTGAGTCTTTCAATAACTTTACGCTGAAGGATTCCCCAAAGGGGCTTAATCCACTCATCCTCCAGTCAATGCTCACGATGTCCACAGGCAAACTTTCAAAGGCAATTATTACTGATACTAAGGTCTTCTACGTTTACGTAAAGGACAAGAAGGAGCCTGAGTTTGAAGCGGATAATGCTGAAGTCCAAAAGATTTACAAGGAAATGGTCCCGCTCGCTGCTGAAGCTACCGGCTACGCCACGATTGAGGAATTTGTTTCCAAGGGAGTAGAAAAAAGCATCGGCAAAAATTAACCAAAAAGCTGATCCAAATCAGGGCACTTTTCAATATCAAGGTCGATCGTATGGTCGACCTTGATTTGGTATTTAAACCACGTCTTCTGCTTTTTCACCAGTTGCATCGTATTTTGAGTAATCAAATCTTCTAGGTCTTGCAAGCTAGTCGGTTCTTCCAAATACGACAAACTCTCCCGATATCCTATAGAGCGAGCGGCACTGTAATTATCCAAAATACCTTGGTCTTTTAAGCGTGCCACTTCTGGCAACAAGCCTGCTTGTAACATCTGTTTTACACGCGATCGCACGCGTTCCTTTAAGCTTTCTTGAGAGCGTGTTAACATACACACGCGTTTCTCGAATTTATCAAACGGGGATGTTTGCCCTGCAAACGCTTCTTCCATAGCCGTAATTTCTTGCCCGGTTGTCATGCATTTCTCTAGGGCACGGATCACTCTCCTGGGGTTCTTTAACTCAACTTTTCCCGTTCCGCTTGGGTTGCGTTCTCGCAGAGCTTCCACTAACCCTGCCAAGCCTTCTTTATGGTACAGCTCCAAAACTTCATGCACAATAGCTTCAGGAACATCTACTGCATCTGCAATAGGGCTAAAAAAACACTTCAAATAAAAGCCGCTACCGCCCGTAATCAGTACATTTTTTCCACGAGATAAAATCGATTCAATCGCTTCATGTGCCACTTGTTCATAATTTTTCACCGAGAAGCGTTTATTAACCGGTACGATATCAATGCAATGGTGCGGAATGCGGCCTAACTCCTCACGCGTAGGCTTGGCGGTTCCAATATCCATACCTTTATAAACAAGTAAGGAATCGCAGGATACAATCTCGGCACCATTTTCTTCAGCCCATTGCAACGCAAGCTCTGTCTTACCAACAGCAGTCGGGCCCGTCAAAACATATAATACATTGCCCATCCATTTAAACCCTTTCCTGAAACTCTTTATAACGCTTCACGCGGCTCACTAACATGCAAAATACGGTATACAAAATCACAATCGTGATCACGCAAAACCACGCAACGGGCTGCACCGTCTTGCCTTTGCCGCCAAACAAATCCGTAATATGGTGGTCAATACCGGCTCCGCCAACACCTATAACGTCAATAATCAGCCAGAGGAAAAAGATAGTCAGCAAAAACATCGGGCAGAGGAATTTTGTAATTGGCCAGAAGATCTTAGGTATCGGAAACGCAGCTCCTCGGCTCGCTTCTTCAAATCCTTCCTTAACCCCTAGCTGCGTCGTAAAAATCAACATCAGGATAGTCGCGATCATATAGATCATAAAGGTCGATACCCAGAAATCGAAGGTATCCAAGGCCCTCACATCTTTACTAAACCACACAACAAGCATCGCGCCAAAGGAGGTAATCACTAACAAGAGTGCAATCGCCGCTTTTCGTCTCACATTTAAGGCTTCTTCCAAAAAGGCTAACCCGGGCTGTAATTGGGAAATACTGCTCGTTATTGCGGCTAAAAAAAGTAACCCAAAGAACAGCGAACCAAAGAAATTCCCAAAGGACATATTAGAAAACACCATCGGGAAAACATTAAACCCTAGCCCAAATATCCCTTGCCCAACAATACCGGCTGCTCCCAAAAAAGCATACGCTGCGGGAACTGTAATTAATCCGCCTAACGCTACTTCGCAAAATTCGTTAGCACTCGCCGAGGTCAGGTTACCGAGCACAACATCATCATCCGGTTTCATGTAACTGGAATAGACCATGATCACCCCAAACCCGACAGATAACGAGAAAAAGATCTGAGATGCCGCTGCTAACCATAATCTCGGGCTCATCAATTGCTCCAATACCGATTTCTCATAAACGCGATATTGCTCGGGGTTAAGCGATGCAAATTCTTTTTTCTCTTCTATCAAACCCACTCCAATCAACTCAGATGAATTTACCCACTGCCCTTCTACATTTTCTTGTAGATAGGTTTTCACCGGGTTCCACAAAAAGCCTAAGCCGTTGTTTACATTATTATAAGGCTGTGCCGTATCGGGTGTCCCCATGGTTAATACGCGTATTAAAATAACAATGGCTAAAATGATCAAGCTGGGCAGTGCATATTTACAAAAGATCTCTATCCCTTTGGCCACGCCTCTATATATAAAATAAAAATTAAAGAGAAATGCCAGTATCAAGAACATCCCCACTTGCTTTACGCCAAATCCAAAGGCCGAGCCGTCTGCATGAAAGCCTACAAAATGCTCCCAAAAGGATCTGGACTCCTCAACACTATCAAAATGCATATTGCCGAGCGCAAAATTAACCGCGTATCCCATACACCAGGCCTCTATATATACATAATACATGTACATACAAACCGGTATCACCACACCGATCACACCAATATACTTCGCCAAGGGGTGCTTCCACACGGCGTTTAATATTCCGGGGCAGGAGCTAAAGCCTCTTTTTCCGCCAAGTCTCCCAATCGTCCACTCTGCCCAACCCATCGGTAACCCTAGGATCAGGAATGAGATTACATAGGCGATCATAAACGCCCCGCCACCGTACTGAGCCGCTTGCCCAGGAAAACGTAGGAAATTACCGATCCCTACCGCGCTCCCGGAAACGGCTAAAATAACACCTAGCTTGGTGTTCCAAGTTTCTTTAATGCCAGAAGGCCTGGATGACATAGTAGGTTTTAATCCTCATCCTCATCCGGCGTCTTCTGCTCAAAGCCATGAATATGCTCTGTTTCGCCCGGAGTCGTTAAAACTTTATAGATACACCATATCATTAACATGGTTACCGAACTTACAGATAAAAGCATTATAATCCAACCGCCTATAGTCATCGTATGTGTGTCTCCTGATTTTTAATAATTAAGTTTTTTATAACGTGGATTGCTAGCCACAATCAAGCCCATAAAAATAAGTAGCATCACGATAATGCCTACACTCATCCATGCGACTGGATTCGGGGGTATATCCCCATGGCCGGTCAAATCCAATATCCGTTGGTCAATACCCGTTCCGCCTAGTCCAAATACATCTAATAACAACCACAGCGCAAAGATCGTTAACAAGAACAATGGGCATAGGTATTTAATCACATACTTGAAAATATTAGGAATACGAATCGCGGCTCCACGGTGCAGTTCATTAAATCCTTTATCAATACCGAATATCCAGCCGAATATAATCACCTGAATACACGCGATCACATAAATCAAGAAGTCCGCTGCCCAGAAGTTTAAAGAATCTAACGCTTTCAAGTCTTTACTAAACCAAATAACAAAGCTCGCTCCCATCAGGGTAATCGTGCCAATAATCGCCACAGATCGTTTGCGTCCAATATTCAAATTTTCTTCTAAAAAGGCTACCCCTGGCTGTAATGTGGAAATCGCAGCATTCACGCCTGCCAAGAATAATAGGAAGAAGAATAAAAATCCAAACAAAGCTCCTAATGGCATTACGGAAAATACCATCGGTAGTACGTTAAATCCTAAACCAAAGAGGGTCTGCCCCATCACCCCGGCCGCCCCAAGAAAGGCATAAGCCGCGGGAATACTGATAAGCCCCCCAAGCCCCACTTCAGCAAACTCGTTCGCGCTGGCTGCAGATAAACTGCTGAGCACAACGTCATCGTCTTTCTTCATATAGCTGGAGTACGTCAAAACGATCCCAAATCCTACCGATAATGAAAAGAATACCTGTGATGCCGCAATTAACCACAACTTCGGGCGTCTTAATTGATCCCATACCGTCATCTCTTTCAACCGATACGTATCGGGTTCGGCAGCGACTAATGCCTCTTTGCTATCCAAGTTTTTGCGACCTATAATCTCATCGCCCCTTGTCCAGTTTCCATTAGGAAGCTTTTCTTCAAGATACACCTTGGTCGGGTTCCACATGAATCCCAATCCGTTTTCTATGTTCCACATAGGCTTCGCCGCATTCGGTGTGCCCAACGTCATCACTTTAATTAACACAATGATTGCGATCACAATCAAGGTCGGCAGCGCATAACGGCAAAACACTTCTATTCCTTTGGAAATCCCGCGGTAAATCAACATCATATTCAGTGCGAATACGATTAATAAATAGATACCGACTTGCTTCACCCCAAATCCGACTGCAGAACCATCTTGATAGGCTCCTACAAAATTAAGCCAAAACTCGCTTGAATCCTTTATTTCTCCAAAATGCAAGTTATCTAAGGCAAAGTTAACCGCATACCCCAAACACCACGCTTCCACGTACACATAGTACATAAAGATCACAAGGGGTATAATCACCCCAAGTAAACCCAAGTATTTAAAGATGGGTTTCTTTCCGATGGAAAATAATATCCCAGGACAGGAATGATACCCTTGCTGCCCTCCATAACGGCCTAATGTCCATTCCGCCCAAGCCACCGGAAGCGCAATCACCAGCAGAGATACAAAATACGCCAACATAAAGGCACCGCCGCCAAACTGGGCAACGTTACCTGGAAATCGTAAAAAGTTCGCAAGGCCAACCGCGCTTCCCGCAACCGCAAAAATCACGCCAACACTTGACCCCCAACCGTCTTTCTTTTTTGAAGATGTAGCCATAGGTAGTGTACCATTGAAAACGATTCTCTTGCAATTGCGAGAATATTTTACCCAAGCCTTCGTCAAAATCTATCAATAAACCGCTAAGCCATTAAAAATCAAACAGTAATAAAATAAAAAAGATCTCATTTGCCTTCACTCTAGCACGAATTATGCTGTAACCTTTGCTTTTGCGCCAGAAACTCGTATATGTCCATTTCCTCACCAATTCGTTCCTCAGAACCAAGTGTTTCAAAATAAAGCGCAATAATCGAAAATCACCAAGAAATTTAATAAAAAAAACACCCATGATCAATAATAGTAGTAGAAATAATCTCGATTACATAGTTAAGGGAGACGAAAACTACAACCCCAACCTCGAGCAAGCCTTATCCGGAAATTATACATACACAAACTATAACAAAGAAGACAGGGACAAAATTGAGAACTTGGACCTCATCGAACGGGATATAAGCATAATAAACGAGAAATATACTTCCCAACAAGAAACGACCAATACGATACCTAGTATATACGAGCTCCTCTTTAACTTTATCATGGAAGATGGCGAAGGGGACAAAACAGATATCGTACTAAATTTTATTAATCATTTTAATAGCCTCAACAAATTTCGTTTTAACGCAAAGGACTACCAAGGACACAATCCCCTTCACTGGGCTGCCGAAATTAGTTCAAGCGAGGCCTGGATCGCTTTTCGGAATATCCTTGATCAAGCAGAATATCCCGCACCACTCAGCGAGCGAAACCATTTTGAGGAAACCCCTTGGAGCATCGTCTTTCAATCCAAGGATCTCGAGTTCGTAGGAGATGTCCTCTTTGATGAAATCACTCGTAATCCGGACTCCACTATCATCAAAGACCTCATCAAACAGCATGGCAATGATGTTAAGGATTATAAAAACAATATAGAGTTTGTTTTTAAATACATGGAGCACCGCGCTATTTTAGCCGGGGATATATCCGTTATTAAGGAATGTCGCGATGAGGCTTATCAGAAATGGAAATTGCTCAAGGAAAATAAGGAAACCGGCTACGATTACGTTATGAATACTTCTGAATACCAATCTATCCTAAAAGGTTTTCTTGAGTCCCTCGACACAAACATATTTTTACAACACTCCAATA
Source organism: Verrucomicrobia bacterium CG1_02_43_26 (assembly GCA_001872735.1). Lineage (NCBI taxonomy): Bacteria > Pseudomonadati > Verrucomicrobiota > Verrucomicrobia bacterium CG1_02_43_26. The sequence continues at coordinate 26,250 of MNWT01000017.1, forward strand.
ACTCGATAAAAAATCATATCAAAAACGCACTCAACAATCCCAACTATACAGTAGAGGATCCCTTATTATCGAATCTCATCAACTACTTCCGCGAAGAGTATTCATATTCGAAGGAATATAAACTCAATGAGACGAAGCACTCCTACCAAATTAAGTATTTTATGCACACCCCAGAATATCTTTTGTTCTTAAATAAAATCATTAACGGAGGAAATGTCGAGGCACTGAACTTTCTGGATAAAACAAGCAGCCATTACTCGATCAAAGAACTTCTGGAAGACAAACTCGCCGATAAAAGAAAGGTTACATCCTGTATTTGCTCTATATTTAAGCAAAAAGATGCTTATCGGTGCTTTATTGGTCTAGGCTATAGCAAGAATGATATTTTCAAGCTAGCAGAAAAATATATATTCGAGATATCCCAATCGGGTGCGCTGGCAAATACCCTCGATATCTTGATTGCAAACATTGGGCTCAACGGAAAAGAAATTGAGACTTTTCTTTCCACAAGGAATACAAACGGCGAAACACTTTTGTATACTGCGGCGAATGAAGATCATTTAGGTTCAACCCTCAGAGATATTATAAATGTGGGCATTTCAACTAAGCAAATACTTACACTCCTTTCTACACCAGATAAATACGGCAAGACACTGTTTCATACCGCAGCGTATCTTGGGTACCTAATAAAGAACCTCTTCGTGATCAAGCAAGAGGGCTTTTCAATTAAGCAAATACTTATACTCCTTTCCTTGACCAATGATAAAGGCGAGGTATCGTTGCATTACGCAGCATATCATCATAACTTAGGTTTGACCCTCAAAGGAATGAGGCAAGTAGGTATTTCGTCAGAAGAAATATTTACACTCCTTTCCATACAGGGCGATGATGGCTATACATCTCTGCGAACCGCATCGTTTATTGGTTCCTTAGGTCCGACCCTCAGAGATATGAAGCAAGTTGATCTTTCGCCTGAGCAAATCTTTATACTCCTTTCCATCGCAAATAAAGCCGGTAAGACATCTCTGTTTGGACAAGAGAAGAATACTGAAGTAAGTAAGGCATTAGAAGAAATTGGTCTCTCACAGGAGCAAATTAGCCCCCTGTACTCGCAGCAAAAAGGAAATTGAGGTTCAAAACTCTAAGAGATGAGGGATGAGTGCTTTTAGACTGAAGCAACTCACTCCTTTCACACACTCTCGGGCTCACTAATCTCGAACACGCGATGTAGGCGTAATAACTCTATTACGCTAATCACATTGGGCTTCGCCTTTATCAATTGTACCGGGCTACCCGTATCTCTCAACTTCTTTTGCACACCTAACAAAGCGCCTATACCGGAGCTGTCTATAAAATTAACATCCTCAAAATCAATGACGACGTTGCTAATTTTATCATTCCAAATATCCTCCAAACCCTCTTTAAACTCCCCAATCGTGGCCGCTTCAAATCGGTTTTGATGGACTACTATGAGCAACTTCGTATCGCTATCACTCAGGGTAAATTCATAGGGGCTCATAATTTTAATCTATTACAGCGAGTTACTTATGTAAAGAATATTCAGGCTTGAGGGTTTTTATTAAGCTCTGCCCCGTCATCTCTTTTGGGGTATCTAATCCCATTAGCTCAAGGATCGTGGGCGCTATATCCGCCAATCGCCCTTCTTTACGCATCACCGCTTTCTCTAAACTTTTCCCGTAAACAATAAGTTCCACTAAATTTAGGGTATGCTGCGTATGGGGGGAATTTATTTTCGGGTTCCACATCTGGTCCGCATTACCGTGGTCCGCAGTGACAATAGCTGCCCCACCAATCTCATCTATCGCTTTTAGTAAAACGCCCACGCACTCATCCACGACTTCTACAGCTTTGGTAGCCGCTTCCAATGAACCCGTGTGCCCTACCATGTCCGCGTTTGCAAAATTCACTACAATTAACCCGTACTTTTTAGATAAAATCGCTTCTTTGGTCGTGGCACATACCGCATACGCACTCATCTCAGGCTTTTCATCATAAGTGGCCACTTCTTTAGGGCTATCGACCATTTTTCGATCTTCTTTCGGGAAAGGCTCTTCTCTGTAATCGTTAAAGAAAAAGGTCACATGGGGGTGCTTCTCTGTCTCTGCGCACCTAAACTGGGCTACTCCCTTATTGGAAACATATTCCCCAAGTATATTCTTCATTTTGGGAGGCTTCGTAAATAATACTCTATCGCAAAGGCCTTCTTCATAAGAGGTCATCGTCACCATCATAATCTTAGGGAAAATAGCTCGCTCAAATCCCTTAAAATTCTTATCTGTCAGCGCGGTCACCAGTTCCCTAGGCCGATCTCCCCTAAAATTAAAGAAGATCACTACATCGCCGTCGGCTATACTGCCAATAGGTTTTCCAGCATCATCAACTACCCAAGAGGGCTCTATAAACTCATCTCCTTTTTGGGTCTCACTCACAGGGGTTTTATAGGCATGCGCTAGAATCTTTTCCGCGCTTGTATCTTGGTAAATCGCACTAACACCACACATGCAATCATACGCTTTTTGGACTCTATTCCACCGCTTATCCCGATCCATCGCCCAATACCGCCCGCTCACCGTTGCAACCTTACCCACGCCTATCGTCTGACATTGCGCTTCTAATTCTTTTATATAACGTTCCCCACCGGTCGGCGCGGTATCCCGGCCATCCGTAATCGCATGTATGAAAACATCTTTAATCGCTTGGTCTTTTGCGCACTTTAGTAACCCATATAAATGGCGCAACATCGCGTGCACACCGGCATCCGAAACCAGTCCAATAAAGTGCAATCGGCTGTTATTCTTTTTTACATGTTCAAAGGCTTCGTTTAAAACGCTATTTTTACTGATCTCCCCACCCTCAATCGCTTTATCAATGCGCACGATCTCTTGATCCACAATTCTTCCGGCGCCTATATTTTGGTGACCCACTTCACTATTGCCCATTACACCGTCAGGCAACCCTACATCTCGCCCGCAGGCTTTTATCTCCGTTCTAGGCCAATGGCGCGCCAATTCATCATCAACCGGGGTATCGGCCTGGTAAATAGCATTAAAGGGGTTATGCTCGGGATTGTGGTTACTCCCCCAGCCATCTCGAATAATTAACACCACGGGGCGAATGTCTTCCATAACAAAATCTTAGTACTAAACCCAGCCTTGTGACAATCCTGTTATCACAATAAATCCTATATAAAAGATCACCAGCAGTGCCCCTTCTTTACGTGTCACTTCTTTATCCGTCACAAAAAACTTCCAGATCAGGAGCGTTAAAAGAATCATGATAGAGAAATCAACTGCGACCATCCGCATGCTCACCGTTAACGGGTAAAGTGTCGATACCGTACCGCCAATGAACAATATGTTAAACAGGTTAGACCCCACAAGATTCCCCGCGCATATATCACTTTCCTTACGCATAGCCGCCACCACAGAGGTTGCTAATTCCGGTAAACTGGTCCCAACGGCCACAACGGTTAATCCGATAAAGTCTTCGCTTATCCCGGCTCGTCTCGCCGTCTCAATTGATGCGTTTACAAGCAGCTCTGCTCCTAACCATAATGCCACCGCGCCTCCTATTAAGAAAAATACGATCGTACGAACAGACTTCACTTCATGCTCTTTAACTTCGTGCTCAATGCTTTTCTTTACCGATTGTTTTTCCTTTAACGCTTCTTTCGTTATGTAAACAATATAAACAATAAATATTACGAGCAGTACAATCCCCTGCCACCGCTGTATTGTCCCATTAGCAGCAAATGCCATTAATAGAATACTCACGCCCACCAAGATCGGCATTTCCAAACGAATTATCCGGGCATGTATCTGCATGGGCCACATCATCGCTGCTATACCCAAAATAAGCCCGACGTTCGCAATGTTACTTCCCACAATATTACCCACCGCAATCCCAGGGCTCCCTTTATAAGCGCTTATCAGCGAGGTAACCAGTTCTGGCAAACTTGTAGCCATGGCTACAATTGTTAATCCCACAACTAATGGCGCCACATGAAAGCGTAACGCCAAGCTCGTACCCCCACGGCAGAGCCACTCGCCCCCGCCATACAAAAATGCCAAGCCGATTACAATAATCAGCACAAGTAGTAAAATGCTTAACGAGGAATAATCGATCATCCCTAAGAGTCTCTTTTTTTTTCGGGTATCCTGTCAAGTATGTTGATGCTTCCTATAGCAAATCTTCTTTATCCAAAAGCACCCCACAACCATTTTAGTCTTGCCTTTTCATAAGATAAAGCAATGATAGACAATCAATTGTTCCTCTATTTATTGAAAGGCTTAACCTTTTTGCTTGCGCTTACCCCCTAAATCTTCACTTTCACTTGACTTTATACGCTTATTGAAGCATCTTACCCCTGTCTGGTTTTTTAATTTTTCCCTCCACAAACATTTTCCATGTCCGATAATCTCAAAGATACGCTTAACCTCCCTGTAACAGATTTCCCGATGCGGGCAAGTCTTGTTGAACGTGAGCCCAAACGTATTGAACATTGGGATGATACTAAATTATACTACGCTATTCAGGAAAATAACGAAAAGAGGGATAAGGGCACGTTCGTCCTTCATGATGGCCCTCCGTTCACTAACGGTGACATCCACATCGGTACGGCTTCTAATAAAATTTTAAAGGATGTTATCCTGCGCTACAAATCCATGCAGGGCTACAAAACGCCTTACATACCTGGCTGGGACTGCCATGGCCTCCCTATCGAGCACAAGGTAGCTGTCCGTCTCCAAGAGGAAAAAAAGGAGCTCTGCCCGCTCGATCTTCGTAAGGAATGTGCTAAATTTTCCCAAAACTACATCGATATCCAAACCCGCCAATTCAAGCGCCTGGGTGTTCTCGCAGACTGGAAACATGAATACAAAACCATGGATCCCGCCTATGAAGCCGATGTATTAAGAACATTCGCTTCGTTCGTAGAGCATAATCTCGTCTACCGTAGTAAAAAACCGGTCTACTGGTCCATCCCTTGTAAAACCGCCCTCGCCGAATTCGAAATCGAATACAAGGATCATGTGAGTGATTCCGTCTGGGTAAAATTTAATCTCAAGGAGCCTTCTCGCATAGGCTACTCTATTCCCGTTTCCTTAGTTATTTGGACAACTACGCCTTGGACGCTTCCGGCAAACCTCGCAGTCGCCGTTCACCCCGAGCTCGATTATCAGCTCATTACCCACGATGGTACAGAAGCTTTCCTTGTTGCTAAAGATCTTGCAGATACTTTTATTAAAACCTGCAAACTGGAAAACGTCTCCAAGGGTGTTTTACACAAGGGCAAAGACCTCGAAGGTCTCATCACCGCCCATCCTTTCATAGACAGAGAAAGCCCGGTTATCACCGCAGACTATGTTACTACGGAATCCGGCACGGGTTGCGTACACACTGCACCTGGCCACGGATTAGAGGACTATTTAAACGGCATCAACTTTGGCCTCGAGCCTTATTGTCCCGTAGACGATAATGGTAAATATGTTGACGATGGCCAAATTCCGGCAGAACTTGTAGGGGTTGCAGTACTCGCGGGTAATAACAAATGCCCGGCAAACGAGGCTGTTCTTAAACTTTTAACAGAGAATAACGCACTGCTTCATCAGGAAAAGTGTCACCACACTTACCCTTACTGCTGGCGCTCTAAAACGCCAGTCATCTATCGCGCTTTAGACCAATGGTTCGTCTCATTAGATAAATCAAATGTCCGTACCCGCGCGCTAGAGGTTATTGACCAAGTAACATGGATCCCTGATTGGGGCAAAAACCGTATCACCGGTGCCGTCACCAACAGACCCGATTGGTGTATTAGTAGGCAACGTACCTGGGGCGTTCCTATCCCCTGTTTCTACGATGAAGCGGGTAATGCGCTCATGGATTCCAAGGTCATCCTCGCCCTCGCCGATAAAATCGAGAAGGGGGGCACTGATATCTGGTTCTCCAAATCCGCTGAAGAACTCCTTAACGGCATCGATTTACCAAAAGAAATTTTAGATAAAAAACTCACAAAGGGCATGGACACCCTCGACGTTTGGATCGAGTCCGGTTCAAGCCACAGGGCAGTTGTGCAAAAGAACAAAGAGCTTAGCTGGCCCGCTGATCTCTATTTCGAAGGGAGTGACCAACACAGAGGTTGGTTCCAATCCTCTCTACTAACAGGTGTCATCGCAGACAGCGCTGCACCGTTTAAAACAGTCATAACACACGGATTTATAGTCGATGAACAGAAAAAGAAAATCTCAAAAAGTGACGGAAAGCCGCAAACGGCAGATTCCTACATCAACACATATGGCGCCGACGTCATGCGCCTCTGGATTTGCTCAGAGGATTACCGCTCCGACATCCCCTTCTCAGAGCCCATTCTCAAACATATTGTCCAAACCTACCGAACCATCCGCAATACTCTTCGCTTTCAACTTGGCAATCTCTATGACTTCGACCATCCAACCGATGCCATCCCCCTCGAAGACTTAACCTACATTGACAAGTGGGCTCTACACGAAACGGCTGTTCTCATAGAAAAGGTCTCAGAGGCCTACGAAAATTACGAATTCCACCGTGCTTATCAACTCATTAATCGCTTCTGTGCCGTCACCCTTTCTGCCATCTATCACGATATCCTAAAGGATCGTCTCTACACCTACGCACCTAATTGGCCAGAAAGGCGCTCCTCGCAAACCGTTATCTACGAGATCTTTAATGTTCTCGTGCGCTTGCTGGCTCCTATTCTCTCTTTCACTGCAGATGAAGCCTTTTCGTTCTTCACTCATAAGAAGGAATATGGTAAACTATGTATTCATCTAGAAGCTTTTCCCGCAGTCAATGAGGACTGGAAAAATCCGGAAATTGCTGAAGACATCGAAAAACTTTTTAAAATAAGATCTCTCGTTAACGAACACATGGAAGATGCCCGCCAGAAAAAACTACTCGGCCAATCCTTAGACGCTAAGGTGACCTTTAGCGCTTCCAATAGTAATGATTCCTTTAAACTCCTCCAACGCTACATTAAAGAGCTTCCCGAATTTTTTATAGTTTCACAAGCTGAACTCAACCCCACTTCCGCTGATGAATTGACAGTCGCTGTCACTCACGCGGAAGGTGTCAGATGCCCCCGCAGCTGGCGCTGGGTACCATCCCTCGTCAAAGCAGAGGGCTTTGGAGAAGTCTCTCCAAGGTGTAAAGAAGCTTTGGCCTCTAAATACTCACAAAACACAATATCCCCATCATGAGCGCGAAAAAAACGACGAATCAACCTTTAAAGAAAATTGATACAAATATGCCAAAGAAAAACACATCAGATAAAGACGAAGATAAAAAGAAATCTATCGTGCTCGGTGCCAGAAAACGTAAGGGAACTCCCGCCATTTTTAAGGTAAAAGAAAAGAAGCAAAAGCACACACCGGTTGTTTTCTCTCTCGATGAAGTCCACGAGTACATCAAAAAGAACAAGGACTCAAAGGGTGAAGAAAATGAGCAGCCAACAACTGCTAAACCCGCTTTCTCAAAACACACGGTAACCACCAAGAAAACAGTCGACACAACCGAAACAAAAAAGCGTATTCTCGGTGCCGCTTCCCTGTCCGATATCCTCGGATTCAATCCCGCGGATGCAAAAAGCAGGCCCGTTTCTCTCTTCGATGAATCTCGGGTCGATAAGAAATTTTTACCCTACTACAAAGCTTTGCTCGAGTTACGAGACAAAGTAAAAGCGGGTCTTGATCTTCACACCAAAGAAACATTGAAGCGTTCTATGAAGGAAGATTCTGGCGACCTCTCTAGCTTCAATCTGGCTGATGCGGGTACCGATACTTTTGACCGTGACTTTGCCCTGGGCCTCGTTTCCAGTGAACAAGACGTTCTTTATGAAATTGAAGAAGCTATCATCCGCATCATGGACGGTACTTATGGTGTCTGTGAAATCACAAATGAACCCATCGCAAAAGACCGCCTCATGGCCGTACCTTTCACTCGCTACTCCCTTTCAGGTCAAAAACAGCTCGAATCTGTTAAAAAGAAAGCCGTCGATCGCGGTAGTGTCTTCTCAGAAACAACATTAGAGGACTCAGCCCAATATACAGGCGAAGATAACGGTGACTAAATCTTCCCCGACCACACTTTCCACACTATGCCGAATGCAATCATACATTCGGTATTTTGTTGTGGCTGCCTTCGTGCTCGTCTTCGATCTACTCTCAAAGCTCTGGGTACTCGCGAACATACCGGTAAACACCTACTACTACCCGGCTCCCATCCCGGTTATTAAGAAGTTCTTCTATATCGTCCACATCCACAACGAGGGTGCTGTCTGGGGCATATTCTCCGGCTACAGCTTTATTCTTGGCGTCTTTGCCCTGATCACTCTCATTCTTATATTCTTTTTCCGCCATACCATTGGCCTAAAAGCGCCCATGGTCCAATACGCCTTCGGCCTCCTCACCGGCGGCATCATCGGCAACCTCATAGACCGCTTTCAATACGGCTATGTCATAGATTTCATAGACATTCACCTCCCCGGCTACCGCTGGCCCGCTTTTAATATAGCGGACATCGGCATCACCACCGGTGTCACCCTATACCTCCTCTACAGCCTCTACGAAACCTTCCGCTCAAAACAGCAAACAAGCAGCTCCAAACAATAAAAGATCCTTTAGGCTGCGTCTATTTTTTCCAGTTTCTGTTCTCGTTCTTCAGTGACATCTTTCATCGACTCATCTAGTTCACGATGACTGTAATAAAGGATTACATTTGCATCTACTACATACTGAGAAACAACTAAGTCCACATGCTCGTTTACCTGAATATCGATATTTTTGTCAGACATTTTTGTAATCATCGAAGTTAATCTACTCTACCTTTCACTAAGAGCCCTCCGTTGGAAAGCTCTTTTGCTTTTCTCATTGAACCGAACCGCACCAATTATTCATTTCCGTTCAAAAAACGATTTACAACCTCAGAAAAAGCCGCCATCATTTTGGTAATTTTAACCAAGTTATTACCCAATGCTAGCCCAGTTATCCCATTATGGTCGTGCCTCTCTCGGCATATTTGTCCTCATTGCATGCGCTTATTTCTTAAGCCGTGACCGTAAAAACATCAAATGGCGTATCGTCTGGAGCGGGCTTGGCTTTATCATTGTACTAGCATTCCTTATGCTCAAAGTCTCCTGGGCCCAATTCGCAATTAATCAGGTGTCTATGTTCTTTATAAGGCTCATGGAGTTTAGCGATATCGGTGCCGCCTTTGTCTTCGGAGACCTCGTAACAAACACAAAAAGCTACGGCTACATAGTCGCCTTCCATATCCTGCCGAACATCATCTTCTTTGCCGCATTTTCTTCCCTCCTCTACTACTTTAAAATCTTACCTAAAATCGTAAAGGGCTTTGCGTTCCTACTTACACATACCTTCCAGCTCTCCGGTGCGGAATGCCTCGCAGCCGCAGCAAACGTCTTCCTAAGCCAAATAACCGCTCCCCTTCTCATCAAACCTTACCTCGCCACCATGAGCCGTTCGGAAATGTTCTGCGTCATGACAAGTGGTATGGCCACGATCTCCGGTACCGTCATGATCGCTTTCATTGGCATCTTAGGCGGTGAAGACCCCGTTGCCCGCCTTCAATTTGCAAATAACCTCCTCATCGTCTCCATTCTTTCCGCCCCAGCGGCTCTCGTCATCGCCCACATCATGATTCCCAAACATGGCCCCGTTGATAAAGATGTCGAAATTCATTACGAGGATATGGGCGCAAATGTAGTTGATGCTTTTTCCAAGGGGACAGACGAAGGTCTACGAGTAGCCCTCATTATCGGAGCTATTCTAATCTCTTTCACAGCCCTCATTTCCCTCTGTAACTGGGCTCTGGCAGATGGCGTTGGCGCGCTTCTGGGCATAAATCCGTTAATCGCCAAACTCACAGGCGGCTTTTATGATGCCTTTACTCTTCAATTTGTCTTCGGTATCCTCTTTGCCCCCTTTGCCTGGGTCATCGGCGTGCCCACACCAGATCTCCTCTACGTTGGCCAATTACTGGGAGAGAAAGTTGTTCTAAACGAAATTGTTGCCTACATCAGCCTAGGAAACGGTCTCAGAACGGGTCAGATAACAGATCCTCATTCTATTACCTTAGCCAGTTATGCGCTTTGCAGCTTTGCCAACTTCACCTCTATGGGGGTTCAAATCTGTGGCTTCGGCGCGCTTGCCGCTAACCAACGCAGCACAGTCTCTCGGCTGGCCTTCTTGGCTGTTATCAGTGGTAACCTCGCTTGTTTCTTAAGCTCAACGATCGCAGGCGCGTTAACTTTTTAGTTATTAATGGCGGAAGGGGAGGGATTCGAACCCCCGGAGCCTTTCAGCTCAGCGGTTTTCAAGACCGCCGCGATCGGCCACTCTGCCACCCTTCCGTGCACAAAATAACGTATCCAAACTTTATGGCACCCCCAGCGCCAAATGTCCAGTCCTTTTCTTAAACTCCGGGCAATTAATTTTAAGGGCTACTCTGAGCCCTTGAAGTAATCCCCATGCTGCTCATCGTGCTTGCGCTGCTTCTCTTCCGAGAATCCCGTCTGGAACAGATCATCGATGATATCGTCCGAATCCACTTTGAAATTCCCGTAAAATTCAGACTTCTCCAAAAAGATTTTCAAGCAACTTGCCAGCTCAGAACACTTTTTATAAAAAGCCTCCATCTGGGCAACATTCCCAATAAGCCCCTCTCCTATCTTCCTGTCAAAAATCTGTATCAACCGCACAACCACTTGCGGGTGCGTGTCATTAATAAAAGTAAATAACTCTTGTATCTTAATGCGGTATTGGTTTTTTCCCCGCAAACCACGTTTCTTCTCCGCATCATAACGGGTATCCATAATGATTTTCGCACGTCGACTAGAAACCATTTTCCTAAACGCTCGTATCTTCCCATCACTATCTAAATACGCTAAATAGGCATCGGGTGGCCCAGGGTATTCGTCTTCTTCGACATCAAACCAATAAGCTTTTCTAACCCGCTTCTTATAATCTTTGGGTTTAGCTTCTAACTCCGGCTCACTTGTCCCCCCACGCGGGAAAAAGGGTACAATTGTATTCCCTCTTGCCTTTTTTCTTATCTCTCTTGCCCGATCCATTTGCTTAAAAAGTCCAATTTAATATTAATATCTATGGATATCTTACAATTTAATACCCTCCATGTCAAGATATTAGCCGAGAGGAGCTCCCTAATTAATAATGGACCAAGACAACTTAATTGATTTGTTCAGTCAATTAAGTTGCCCCGTCCCATATAATTTTTTGCTCATTCCAACCGTCATATAAAAAAACACCAAAAGTCAATCCGCGATCACTCTTTCTTTTCATTTACCTCCAACAATTTCAAGATAAACTTCCCTAACCCTTGCACCCCTCTTGCGAGTGTTTCATCTGTCAAACCGTAATATTTTCCCTTATAACGCATGTAAGAGTGCAATAGCACATACAGCCGTTTAGCGAGATCTTCTTCTTCAAGATTGGCCAGTATTTTTTTAAATAACTCATCATATGCCACAATACCAGATGCTACAATCATCTCACACACCTTCTTTTTGATAATCTGCTCTTCTTTTTCATCCAATTTTTCTTGCTGCTGCAGCTCGTACCCAAACGACTCGGCTAAACCACCAAAAACGATCGGCCAATTATCTTTTAACTCGAAGAATTTTTCCAAATCACTAAATGTGACCAAAAAATCCCCCCAATACCAATTCTCCCTCAAGTCAATCATCCAATACGAAAGTGCTTTTTGAAGATTTTCACCTCTTTCCCCCAAATTATTATTATACTGCACGATATAGTGATAAGCCAGTCCAGATGCCGCTTTAGGGAAACCCAGCTTCCTAGCCAAACATAACAAGTCATAGGCTTCCGATTCACTCTTCCTGTTCTCTTTGTCATCCTCATCATTATTTAATAGATGAACCCCCCAATAATAATAACCAGCTTCGCTATCTTTTTGCTTTGCGCACTTTATCCAATAAAGCGCGCTATCTTCCTTCTCCTCTCGATACAAATATTCAGCCCACCGTATCATCGCGGCTGAATGGCCACCCCTGGCCGCAATCTTGATCAAAGTCATCGCCCTATCGATGAATGAGATCTTTAATTCTTTGGAAACAAATTTGTGAGACTTGAGAGCGAGATACAACTTTCCCAAAAGATAACACATCTCCGCGCTCTTTCGTTTCTGCAACTGCTCTAAAAATGTCTCGTATGTTTTCAGAGTTTCAATCCAATACTCACCAAAAACATGATCTGCTTTACTAATAGCAACCAATAACAATGCTTCAAAAAAACGCGCCTCATCTTTCTTCTCACATTTTTCCAATGCTTTTTTCAAATGGCCTTCAATAGCCAAAAGCTTTTTGCTCGGTTCCACGGTACACCAAAAATCCTGAATCAATTTTTTCTCTTCAGATCCCGGCAATAACCAAGATAGCGACAACCACTGTGGCGCAAATTCATAAGCACCCCTGAGTACGTATGTATTCGTTATCCCTATAGCAACTCCTAAACGAAGAGCCGCATTACTTAAAGTCTTGATCGCCATGAGATTAATCTCTCCTTCTTTTAAAACACAATAGGCGTAAAACAATATCTTACACCCGTTCATCTCCAGATCTTTTAAAATATCCTCATTATAATGCTCACTCTTTACGTAGAGCTCAAGTATGTCTATTTCGTATTCTTTAAAGTCTGTTGAACCCTTTAATCCCAACACCTTGATGGTATTTTGATTAACTTCCCTGTTATAAATTGATTCCTCCAAAGAGTAATTTTGCTTAGAAGCAAAAATCTCACCCAGCGGTTTTCGTCCTGTTGAAATCTCAGAAATTTTTCGCTTTCCTAAAACTTTGTTTTGTTTGGAATCATTTTTATCTTCAAGACGATTACTGCAATTGAAGCAATTTTCCCCTTCTGTTTTAACTATACTATACATCGTTTGGGTTATTGGGTTACAATGCTTCGTAACTTGTAATTCTTCAGAAGATACGTCAAACCAAAAACAAAATAATTAAAAAATATCCATAACAATTAAATCATATCCTAACTGCAAATAGTTGCATATTATCTATTTATATGAAAACCGAATGATAGGCGTTTTAACACAACCACACTTCAAAATAACTCATCCTAAGAACGACAATTCAACCGCGCACTACGAATAACTGAACCGGAATTATAATTTTAAAAAGCCATAACGATGACGGCCTCTCTCAAAAGTCTGTCAAACCTCACAAAAATCTGGTATACTGCTGCGACAATGATATTCTCAGAAGACAATATATGCATGAATTTAATAGACCTCAGTAACTCCAGACGGATCGGCGCAAATTCTTTTTATATCGAGATCGGCCCTTTCAAGCTCTTGGTTGATGCCGGCATAGATCCTAAGGAAAACGGTTTTGCCGCCATGCCAGACTTTTCTTTAGTTGAGGATTATTCCTTAGACTATATCATCCTTACACACTGCCACCTAGACCACCTGGGCGCTCTACCTGTTATTCTCCGCAAGCAACCTCAAGCCCAAATCCTCGCCAGCCATGCGTCAACTATTCTGGCTCCCCGCATGCTCAAAAACTCCTACAATGTCATGACAAAGATCAAGGAGGAGCTCAATGTCCCGGAATACCCACTCTACTACCCTTCTGAGATCGAAAAATTAAAGGAGCATTTTCTCCCTATGCCTTTCTCGCTAAAAAAGGAATTTATAAAGAATGGGAGTTCAATCAATATCACTTTTCACCCCGCAGGCCATATAGCTGGTGCTGTAGGGGTCGAACTGCAATACAAGCATAGAAAAATATTCTTCACCGGCGATGTTCTTTTCCAAGACCAGCTCACGCTCCCGGGTGCCAAATTCCCGGATGGCCCGTTCGATACACTCATATTGGAAACCACGCGTGGCTCGACACAACGCGAATCTCTTTCTAATCGCGAAACAGAAACAAATCGCCTTATCGAGACCATTAACCATGCCCTCAGCAGAGGCGGCTCCTGCCTTATCCCTGCTTTTGCTCTGGGGCGTATGCAAGAGCTCTTTGCTATTTTGGAAAAGGCTCGATCTGATAAAAAATTATCAGCCTGCCCGATTTATAGCTCCGGCTTGGGCATGGATCTCGTGGACTACTTGGATTCTTTATCTAAAAAGAATTTTGGCCCTCACTTCCGTCGCAAAACGGTTCACAACTTAAAGGTAAGGCCTCTTCCGCGGAAAATTCGTGCAGGTCAAGATGTTCCGCCAGGAATATATATTCTTAGCAGTGGCATGGTCATCCCCAAGACACCTTCTTATTACGTTGCAGCAGCCATGCTGGAGCACCACCATAACAGTATTTGCTTTGTAGGCTACTGTGATCCCGATACCGCGGGAGGGAAACTGCTCAAAGCTCAACAGGGTGATGCTTTCCTCTTTGATGACATGGATTACGTTGCCCCCGTAAGAGCACATATCCATTCTTTTGACCTCAGTGGCCATGCAGACAGAGATGAACTTCTCAACTATGCTCAAAAGGTCTCACCGCGCGCCATTGTCCTCACTCACGGCGAAGAATCTTCCCGCCTTTGGTTTGACCAAGAGCTCGCTCTCCTGATGCCGGAAACCAAAGTCATAGACCCAGCACCTGGGGTTCTGTACCAAGTCTAGTCAATACTTGCGCTTATCGCTTTTTCCGCAAAACAAGCCTATTGCTGTTACCTTCTCGTATATAGTTCACGGAATCCAGATATTGTTTCAAAAAGTATACCCCTAAGCCTCCTACCGGCCTATCTTCAATCTCAGCTTCTATATTAGGCACGGGCGCGTCTTTCAAGGGATCAAAGGGTTTTCCTGTATCAGAAATCACCACAATAATTTCCTGGTCGGTCCAATCCAATATCACATCGATCGTATGGAGATCTTTGTCTTCAAATCCATATAAAATGATGTTTGTGATGATCTCATCCATGCACAGATTGAGCTCGAATATTGCTTTCGAATCAATATTAGCCTTCTCTTGAAAGACTTCCAAGTCGCTTGCAAGCTTCTCTAGGGATTTTAGGCTATTGGGGTAGGTGAATTTCATCAATTATAGGTCAAAGATAATAACTTATATCACAGAAAACATATTTCAACTAAAGAATAATCATCTTCAAAAGGTTCTTTCTGCTGGGCGTCTTGGGAGAACTTCACCATTGATTTTACTTTAGACAATCCTTTTATAGGCGGTTCTACAAGCGCCGCCGCATAATCATCTACCGTAATGGTTTCCTTTTGTCCAGGGGGGGTAACTTCATAAACACCATCGCTAAAAACATACAATTTGTCGTTCGGTTCAATTTCTATCGAGGCTTGAGGAAAGGGCGCACCAGGCATCCCGCCGATAACAATACCATGCGTCATCAAATGTTTGATTTCAGTACCTTTGGCTCGAACTAAAATCGATGGGGGATGCCCCCCTGAGGCATATTCTAAAATCCTTGTCGTTCGGTTATATATACCGTACCACAGCGTAAAATACATCTGGTTTTGCTTATCCATGTCAAACGCTTCATTCAAACCGCTTAAAACAGAAGTGGGTTTCAAAAAGTCAACTCCGCGAAGGCTTTCTGAGCGCAACACATTCATCGCCGACACAGAAAGCAGCGAAGCGCCCACGCCATGCCCACACACATCCAGCAAATAAATAGCGAAATGCTCATCGTCCAACCAATGATAGCCAAAGGCATCTCCTCCTAAATCGGTCGAGGGGGTATATACCCAGTCCGTCTTCAAATGCTCGCTATCTATTTTAGCCGGTAATAATGATTTAATATACCGCTCTGCCTCAGCCAGTTCAGACTTCAAGGCTTCCTGGCTAGCCACCAAAGCACTATACGCCTCATTCCGCTGCAATAAATTAATATAAGCACGCGAGTGATACCGTATACGAGCCAACACTTCCAATTTATCTGGTAACTTCACCATGTAGTCATTTGCGCCTAGCGCAAAGGCCTCAGACTTAACATCCGCTTCCTCGCGAGATGACAATACAATCATCGGCACTTCCTTGGTCACCGGGTTTGCCCTAAAAAACTTCACCATCGTCAACCCATCAATATCCGGCATCAGCAAGTCCTGCAATATCACCGTTGGGCGTATCTCTTCCGCGACTTTAAGGGCTTCGGTCGGTTTATCGCAAAAATGAAATTTAATATCAGGCTGATCCGATAACATATTGCGTACAGCTTGCCCAAACAATGCCTGATCATCAACCATCAACACCGTTATCGTATGCTCGCCGGTCGTTACCTTACGAACAGAATCTTCAACTGCATGAAATGGAATTCTAGTTAGCGTCATTCATCTCTTATAATTAATAACAAACATAGCATAAATTAGTCATAATATCAACTCCTTCACTGCTTTTATAAAACTATCATCGCGAAAACTACTCTTCGTCAAGTAGAGGTTCACACCGGACTTCAGCCCTTTCTGGTAGTCTTCTTCACGGTCTTTATAAGATATCATGATAACGGGTATGTTCTTATATTCAGGATCATCGCGCATCAATGAAACAAACTCATAACCATTCATGCGAGGCATATCAACATCTGTAACCACGAGGTTAAATTTCCCTAATCGCAATGTATTCCAACCGTCTACGCCATCTTGGGCCACTTCTACTACAAACCCGGCTTGCTCTAAAATCTGACGCTCCGTTTCTCGAACGGTCGCTGAGTCATCCACCACTAATACTTTTTTCACGCCGGAAGTGTCTGCTTTTTTTGACTTCAGTGGCGTGCCCAACTTCCCCTTAGATAAAAGCTTGTCGATATTATTAATCAAATCGTCTATATCCATGATCAACACAGGGCCTCCATCCTCCGTCAACGCCGCAGCACTCACACAAGGAACTTTACCCAACCTTCTATCTAGGGGCCTTACTGCCAAATCCGTCTCCCCCAGAAATTGATCCACTATAATAGCATACAGCAAATCATCTTTTCCGATGAGCACAACTGGTATATTGCCTTCACTGGGAATAACCGACTCCAGTCCAAGTACTTCTCGAGCAGATACCACTCCTATATTCTGATCCCCTAAATGAAAATATTGATGGTTCTCCATCGCCAAAATCTGATCATGCTGTATCCGTAGCGTACGGTCAATACGGCTCAGCGGAATGGCATAACACTCCCCATCAATCCCAATCAATAATGTCCTAATCACAGACCGTGTAATCGGCATGCGGAGCATTATAGAGGTCCCATTCCCTAACTCAGATTTTATCTTAGCTGTCCCACCCAATTCTTGCATTAAATTGTTCACAACATCCAGGCCAACCCCGCGTCCTGAAATTTCGGTCACTTTCTCAGCAGAAGAAAAACCGGGCAAAAACAAAAACTCCATCACCTCATCCTGGGTCAGCGTCTCTGCCATTTCTGGGGTCACAAGTCCTTTATCAAGAATTCTTTTTCTAATCTTCTCAGCATCAATACCATGCCCGTCATCTCTGATCTCTACGAGCAGCATACCCGCATTATGTCTAGCTTCTATCTGAATCGTTGCTACCTCGGGTTTGTCCGTCTTTGCGCGCTCTGCCGGGCTCTCTATCCCGTGATCGCAGGCGTTCCTGAGCATGTGGTTGATCGGAGACTCAAGTTTCTCTAAAATTTCCCTGTCCACGGGTGTCCGCTCGCCTATCAACTCAAAGCGTATTTTTTTACCCAATAAACGGCTCGTATCCCGAACCAGCCTCGGGAATGCGTGTGCGCGATCCACAAATGGCCTCATCCGGCTAAAGAGCACTTCATGGTATAAGTGATTTGTTCTTCCGGTATAATCCTTCAGGAGGGAATCATACCCATCAAGCTGATCCCGAATAATTCCTCTATATTTTTCAACGTTATCATGTATAGTCTTAAAGGAATGCAGCAATAAATTAGCATCACTTTGCGCATAATAGCTCTCTAGCGAATTATTAATAATCAGGCTCAAATTATTCTGAAATTGTTTCAACTTCAACAAGCCGTCCCTAAAACCGCTAAGTCTTTTCACTTCTATCATAGACTCTGCCGCCAGAGCCATAATCTTATTCAGGCTCTTCGCGGAAACGCGTATCGGAAAATCATAATCTGTTCCTTGTAACGAATTTTTCCTAAAGGGGTTAGGCGTTGGCATCCTTGCCTTCTGTACTTGAGCGGAACGGCCCGAAAAAACGCCTTTAGGTGCAGGTGGAACAATCGGTTTCGGTTTTTCGGAAATTTCTGTTATAGAGGGCTCAGTTTCTAGCGCTGAAAGCGTGCTTTCTATCTCGTCTAGTATATCATTTGCTGCTTTTAAAAAATTAGGGTCCAAGGGCTTTTCTTTATTCTGAGCCGCTAATAATGCGATTAACCGCTTTGCGTTCTCCGCAGTCGCTTCTTGATTAACAATCCCCGCAAGATTAACCATGGCCTCCACAGAGGGGCGTATCGCATCTATTCCTTTTGCCAGTGCGGTGGGTATCTCTTGAATATTTACAAGCGTTTCTCTTATCTTCTTAACCCGTGAACGGGTTTCACTTTTAAACATCCCCATAACACCGCTTTGGGGCTTCGCTGTAATCGTTTCGGGTTGCTCTGTTTGGACGATTTGATTAGCGGCAGTCGTCTTTCCTTTTGCTATTCTGGCTTTAATTTCATTTTGCAATGATACTAATTCGTCCATACGCCCAATCGGCCATTTCGTCAACTCAGATTCAGCTAGCTTGGGTATCTCGAGTAACATATCCACCGCGGCAAGCAACATATCAATATCTTGGCTTGCTGGCTCAGTCTCACCTTTCTGTACAGATACAAAAAAGTCCTCCATCGCATGCGCCAGGTGTTTGGCATTATCCATTCCAAAAATACCGGCTGCCCCTTTCATAGAATGCGCCGCTCGCATTAAGCCTTTCACAAGCGCCTCATCAGAGAAATTATTTTCCCAGTTCAACAGGCCATCCTGAAGGGCAGACAGGTGTGTATCCACTTCCTGACGAAATATTTGAAACATTGAAGGATCGCTCGCATTGTCTTCACTCATAGATAATTCTTTTGCAAGGAAAGTACTAACAGTTCTTCATCCAGTAACCCCATAGGTCGCTCTTTATATTCAAAAATACCTCGGGTAAACGCAGCTAGGGTTTTTGTCAACGTAACGGGATTAGGCGCAAGTTGTTTCGCATTATATTGTACAACACCAAAAACTTCATCAACCGGGGTCACGAAATCTTCACCTTCATGCCCAAAGACAAGCGCACGCGGGTATTGCCGGTAATTAATAGACTGCATAGGCTTCACGTCGCTGAGTCTCTCTAATCCTAAAAGGGCGGATAGGGATACGGCTATATGTAATTCGCCTCGCACGTTTGTAATTCCAAGTAACACGTTGTTGCTTCGGTGTGGCAATGTGTGAATAGATTTTCTTTCTGTGATTTCAATAACTGCGCTCATCGGCAGTGCCAACCACTCCGCTTCTATTCTAAAGGCAAACACTGGGGTCGATTTCTGATACTCCTCAACAACTGCATGCCGAAATACTTCTGTCCACTCTTTAGTGTAACCTTCAGGGGGAGGCCTGTCTAAAAGGGTTCTACCGGATGAATGATAAACAGGGCAATTCAAGCAATGTTCCACTGTATCTAACTCCGCACACGTACGATTCCCCCAGACTCCTATCCTGCTCCAGCAGCGGTTCGGTTCTTCACCTGTTTGCCTTGGGCTGGGTGATCTATTCTTAGGATTCGGCATAGGGTTAAATGTTATCGTGTCTTCTCGTCTTGTTTAGTAAAATTAATGGGTAGTAGATTCTTCTTCATCCTGAAAAAGCGATCTTCTCGTCTCTTCGCTTAACAAACTATGTATGTCTACATACTGTATATAGTCGTTGTCTACTTTCACAATAGATCCTAAATAAAGCGCATCCTTAGATGCAGCAACACCGGGATCTTCAAAGTCCTTCGGATCAACTTCCAGGTTATCCGTCATTTTTTCAGCCAATAGACCAATCATATCGTTCTTCTTATGCGGGTCTTTTAGTTTAGCAATGATAATACGCGTACTTAATACGCGTTTCGCAAACTCACCCGTTGTCATTTTACATAGGTCTATTAAGGGAACCACGTGCCCGTGATAATCAAAGATTCCTAAAATATAATCCGGTGTCTTAGGCAGCTCACGCGTCTCTACCATAGGGATAATCTCAAGAATATCATCGGTAGATATCCCGTATTTGTATTTTCCCATCTGAAAGAGCACGAGTAACATATTTTCTTTGAAAGGAGTTTAAAAACGATTCTGGATTTTAAAGTAATTTGTGTCGGGAAGTCCCTTTGTCTTCAGCAACATTAAAACGGGAAATTTCTTTCCTTAGGCTATCAATCGATTCACGTAAAGCTTCCGTAGCGGTTTGAAATTTATGGGCCGAATGAGCAGTTCGGTCTGCGGCTTCCGTAAGATTGACCATCGCGTCATTGATCTGTTGAGCGCCCTGAGACTGTGATTGCATGCCTTCTTTAATCGCTTCATATCGAGGTGTCAATTTCTGCACTTGTTGTATAATCTTCTCAAGGTGTTCACTAATTTGGGCCACCTCGCTCACACCGCTTCTCACTTCTTCCGTAAACTTATCCATCTCCATAACACCTGCCGTAACCGAAGATTGCATCTCTTTTACCATTTGCTCGATATCAAGGGTGGCGAGTGCGGTTTGGTCCGCCAACCTACGTATTTCACGCGCGACAACCGCAAAGCCTAAACCATATTCGCCTGCTTTTTCCGCTTCTATAGACGCGTTTAAGGAAAGTAAATTCGTCTGGTCTGCTACTTTCGCAATGGTGGTCACAACACTGTTAATGTTACCGGCTTTCTCTGTTATAATCGTTAATTTGGATGATATAGAGGTTGTAGCTTGGGTTAAATTTTGCATCGTAGACTCCATACCAGCTAACTCGCTTCTACCGGCATCTGCCATAGAAGTCGTACTATGGGCCGCTTCAGAAACATTGCTCATCGTCCTATACAAATCTTGTGAGGTAGAGGATATTTCTTTAACCGCAGCAGCAATCTCATTGGTAAAGGCTCCAAAATCTTTTGCGGTGGATTCTTGGGTTGATGAATTATCAGAAATTTCAGCCGCTGTGCTCATTAACTGAGTGCTAGTACGTTTTACCTGCCCAATTAAAGCATTGAGGCTATCGATCATCGCTTCCATTGCTTGAAACAAAAACGTTGTCTCATTAGCTCTATTCGCAGTTCTTAAACTTATCTTAATGGGCTCAAGGGTAGCCATATAATCTCCCGCGGCGGAAATATTTCCCTGAGAAACTAAGTGCGCTATCTTGGTCACACTCGTAATTGGCTTTGCGATCATATTGCCAATCAGGAATGCAAAAAAACCTACAATAAGAAAGCTGACAACCGCCACGATAACGATTTGTCGAATCAAGTTATGAAAAATTTCTCCTATCTCGGCAAAAACAGTGGTATAATCATCATCATACGAGGTCACTCCAATCACCCAATCCCATTCAGGAAAATAGGTGTAATATATTGTCTTTTCGGTCACATTATCACTATTGGGGTCTTTCCAGCTACCGTATAGAACACCTGGTTCATTAGCAGTCAGCTGCAAGGCTTTTTTCCGAATCTCGTCATAAATAGGTTTCGTGGTTTCGTTAATAATTTGGGAGTCATTAATCAGCCTGGATTTCAAAATAATATTATCTTTAAAATTAGCATCACTGCCATGCAGCACCCACACATAACCATTTACGCCAACATTTACGTTTTCAATAGCACGCCTTAGGCTATCAACTGCTTCTTGTTTAATACCTACATAAAGAGCACCTACAATATCCCCCCCAATACCTGTAATCGGCTCGTACGCGCTAATATACCATTCATTCACGACATATGCCGGCCCGCGGTATGTTTGGCCAGACATAATCGTTGAAATCACTTTATTCTGACTTCCATTTGGGTTGATCGCCGGTATATAGGTTCCGATCGCTCGCTCACGGTTTAGCTGCTGTACGTTCGTTGCTACGCGTAACATATCTCCTTCCGTATTCATGCGCTGAAAGATCGTAACCGTACCGCCAACAAGCCTTCTCACTTGGTCAACAACAGGTGTCTCTACTGTTGAATTAGTATTCTGCCCCAACCAGGTATCACCTACATTCATTCGGGGAAGCTCAATGGAGACGGACTTGCGAGTAAACTGGTTAATCGCGTTCCACTGCACCAGCTGATTTTGAGTAAAATTAACATCCCCTAGTTCTCTCAGCAAAAAGCGCGCAACATTCAAATTCTCGCTCACTTGCTGCTTTACTAAATCATTGGATGTTTCACACAGCCCGTACACTTCTTCCAGTGTTTCTTTGAGCTGCTGGGTTATAAGGGCGTCGATCTCTACATCAACTCGTTTCACAAGTGGGGACTCTTTGCTAGACACAAGGTACGTCACCACAAGCGCCGGAAGCAGGGCTGATATTAAGGCAAGGCCAATAACTTGGTATTTTAGGGGGAAATTCATGAATGGTAAGAATGTTTACTTTAAACTTAACTTTAAACTCGCTATTTCGCAAGCTGTTTTACAGCCAGTGAGCGTTCTTCCGTAAACTCGAAAGCATGTTTTTATTCATCTTCTTAACTGCAAAGAAGTTCCTTGTCTTGACTCTTCTCCCGATATTCACAAAATCTCTTATGCGCCATGGCAAAACAACATAAATCTCAAAGCAGTCCTCGCAAGAGGGTCCAAAAGGGGAAAAGGGCTCCTCAGCCTTTTTTGTTAAGAAAACTGGCTTACGTTGCGATTTTCGTTGTTATCCTTGTTTTCGGCACTGCTATTTGGTATGTGAATCAGGATAGACCGGCCCAGGAAAATGCAGAGGCATTCGCGCTCAACATATTGGAATACTTTCGCGATGGGGAAAACACCCCGGAGAATCTCCAATATTGCCTTGATATCCTCGCCGATAAAATCCCCCTCAGTAAGGGTGAGTTAATCGATATTAAAAAATCTCCCGTTAAGGACAAATTTGCGCTGGGGGGGCTTCCTCATGGCCATAAATTGAAAATTTTACGCAATACGGGTTACATCGTAGGTTATGATGAAAGCATGAAAAACCCTGCTTGGGCTGCCTATCGCATTGAATGGAAACAGAATTTCAAACGCGCTAGTAGACCTTCCAAATTCAAATTGGATTCCCGTACGGTTTCCCAAATCAAGCACGAAAATTACACTGGCTCGGGTTTTGACCGTGGCCACATGGCCCCTAATTATGGTATCGCGATGTCCGCTGGTATAAAGGCTCAAATTGAAACCTTTTTATTGTCAAATATTGTTCCCCAATCTCCGAATAATAACAGAAAAATTTGGAAACGGCTTGAAATGCGGGTCGCTAAGCGTTTATCCAGAAGATTTAAGGAAATTTGGGTCATCACCGGCCCCATTTATTATAATGAATCTCCCAAGCGTCTGCCGCCTGCCCAAATTGCTATACCGGATGCGTTTTACAAGATTTTGATCGATGAATATGAGCCCACTAAAATCAGGTCAATTGCCTTCATCATCCCACAAGATGTTACCGGTAACGAGCCGCTAAAGCCTTATTTAACTAGCATCAATCGGATCGAAGAATTAACGGGTCTCACGTTCTTCACTCGTCTGGCTCCTTCTGCCCAAAAGCAGCTCAAGGAAAGTACACCTGCGTTTGTTTGGTAAAGCCAATTGATCCTTGTTTTTCGTAAGTGACATTTTGTCGCGCATCCGTTACGTTTATTAAAGATTGTCACACTAAAAACAACTTATCCCCTTAGCTTTGTCAAAAAATAATCCCCTAAGGAACAAGGTGATACAAATATACTTAGGGGTTCCGTCAAATCTGGAATACTTTCTGCAACCGTGTAAACCCATATGAATATTGATTTAAGTAAATTTACAGAAATGGCTCGTGCGGCTGTCATGGAGGCTCAAAATGTCGCGCGTAAACACAATAACCAGCAAATCGATAACTGGCATTTGCTCTATACTTTGGTAGAACAGGATCATGGCATTGTCTCCAGTATTCTAGAGAAACTTAAAATCAGCCCGAATGCGGTTAGCCTGGCGCTGGAAAAGGAAATCAGTAAATTACCAGCCGTCACGGGCAGTGTGGATGCCTCTCGTATTTATATCACTCAGGGTCTCCAGGATACGTTCACCAAGGCACAGGAAATCGCTAAGCAAATGACGGATGATTTCGTCAGTGTAGAGCATTTGTTCTTAGGCGCTTTAACGGTCAAGAACCATCCCGAGTTAGATAAGTTTTTCAAAAACTTCGGTATCCTTGAACCAAATGTCATCGAGGCTTTAAAGGGCATCAGGGGCAGCCAACGAGTCACATCAGAAAATCCGGAATCTACTTATAACGTTTTAGAAAAGTATGGCATAGACTTGGTTCAACAGGTCAAAGCAGGCAAACTGGACCCTGTCATCGGGCGCGATGATGAGATCAGGCGTGTCATTCGCATCCTTTCTCGTAAAACAAAAAATAATCCGGTTTTAATCGGTGAACCGGGTGTCGGTAAAACCGCTATCGTAGAGGGTCTAGCGCATAGAATCGTCCGTGGCGATGTTCCCGAGGGGCTTAAGGATAGAACCATTTTCAGCCTGGACATGGGCTCTCTGCTCGCCGGTGCCAAATACCGAGGGGAATTCGAGGAGCGTCTCAAAGCTGTCTTACAGGAGATCAAGCGTAGCGAGGGAAAGATTCTCTTATTTATCGATGAGCTGCATACGATCGTCGGTGCTGGCAAATCAGAAGGTGCCATAGATGCCGGTAACATGCTTAAGCCGATGCTGGCTAGAGGAGAACTGCATTGTATCGGTGCCACAACATTAGATGAATATCGCAAATATATCGAAAAGGATGCCGCTCTCGAACGTCGTTTCCAAACCGTGCTTGTTGACCAGCCTAATGTAGAGGACACGATTTCTATCTTGCGGGGTCTCAAGGAGCGTTTCGAACTCCACCATGGCGTAGGTATCCAGGACAACGCGCTCGTCCAAGCTGCTATTCTTTCCCACAGATACATCACTGATCGTTTTCTCCCGGATAAGGCAATCGATCTCGTAGACGAGGCGTGCGCCATGATTCGTACAGAAATGGATAGCATGCCCGCTGAATTAGATAACCTAAGTCGCCGGGTCATGCAGTTGGAAATTGAGGAGGCTGCTTTAACCAAGGAAAAAGATCAAGCTTCCAAGGATCGTTTAGTGGCTCTGCGTAAAGAGCTCGCAGACTTGCGTGAGGAAACGGACAAAATGAAGCGCCAATGGGAAGGCGAAAAGTCCGCCATACAAAAGGTTCAGAAGGTTCGAGAGGACATCGAGAAAGCTCGCCAGGAAATGGAAATTGCCGAGCGCCAATACGATCTAAATAAAGCCGCCGAGCTCCGCCATGGCAAGCTCCCCCAACTAGAAGCTAAATTATCCGAACTGGAAAAAGCAGAAAGAAAGAGTACTTTACTTAAAGAAGAGGTCTCCCAAGTAGAAATTGCAGACATTGTTGCTAAATGGACAGGCATTCCCGTCACAAGGCTTGTAGAAGGGGAAAAGGAAAAACTCCTACGCCTCGAGGATGTCTTACATGAACGGGTCGTCGGCCAGGACGAAGCTGTCACTGCCGTCACAGAGGCTATTTTAAGAGCAAGATCCGGTATAAAGGATCCTCGTCGCCCTATCGGCTCTTTTATATTCTTGGGGCCAACAGGAGTGGGCAAAACAGAGCTCGCTAAAGCGCTTGCTGAGACATTGTTTGACACCGAAGACAACATCGTCCGTATCGACATGTCCGAATACATGGAAAAATTTTCCGTCTCTCGTCTCATAGGAGCCCCTCCAGGCTACGTGGGCTATGATGAGGGTGGTCAGCTCACAGAAGCAGTCCGCCGCAAACCTTACTCAGTCGTTCTCTTCGACGAAATTGAAAAGGCTCATCCGGATGTATTTAATATTCTCCTACAAATTATGGATGATGGTCGCATCACCGATTCCCAAGGGCGCACCGTTGACTTCAAAAACACCATCATCATCATGACTTCTAACGTGGGCAGTAACTACCTCATCGATGGGGTCACCGGAGACGTCATTCCGGAAACAGTCCGTGAATCCGTCTTGCAAGAATTACGTCGTCTCTTCCGCCCAGAATTCCTCAATCGTGTAGACGACACCATCCTCTTCAAACCACTCACGCTGAAGGAAATCAAGCAAATCGTAGAACTTCTTCTCAAAGACTTAAACAAGCGTCTCGAAGATAAAAAGATCACGGTCACGCTAAACGATAAAGCGGAAAACTGGGTCGCCGAAAAAGGCTATGACCCCGTCTATGGCGCCCGTCCCCTCAAGCGTTTCTTCCAAAAACAAATGGAAACCAAACTGGCTCGCGGCATCATCAGTGGAGACATTAAGGATAACTCGACCATCGAGTTCATAGAGAAAAATGATGAGCTAATGGTAAAAGCTTAAAGCTTCTCAATATTCTCTTTAAGACAACCCAGTATGTCATCAAATGCTGGGCTTGTCTCTATTTATATACAAAGTTTCACTTTTTATAAAAAACCCCATTTGTTGTTGATTTAAGAAAACTGTGATATATTAGGTACAAACAGCAATCAAAAGAAAGGATTAATGCTATGTTTAACTTTTTAAAAAACATTAGCAAGGATTTGCGTAGCCTTACTAGAAGCGAAGCGAGTGAAGAGCCAAAGATTACAGTTTCTAAAAAGACTGACAATACGCCTAACCAAAAATGGTAATGCTTACGACTCGAATGATTTAAGGGAAAGGTTATACTCGTAAATGAAGATCTTCAGGCAGATTTCGTGCATATGTTGAGTTTTTGAGAATGAAAGCGTTTTGCGAACAAATCGACCCAGACGTTGTCTAAGCGTATTATTCCAACGCTCAATGTGAGCTGTTTGACCACTTTCTTTACCCACGCTTTTGTGGGTTTGATTGCTGAACACTTCTCTATAGCTATTCCAGTAATCACTGAAGCTA
>MNWT01000018.1 GCA_001872735.1 Verrucomicrobia bacterium CG1_02_43_26
TACCCTGCTTTGCAGACTCCGCATACATCGCAAACGCTTTCTTTAGATCCTTTTCCACTCCTATGCCTAATTGATAGCAAACTCCCAATCGCCACTGGCCTTTAGAATTACCCTGCTTTGCAGACTCCGCATACAGCTTAAACGCTTGCTCTAGAGACTTCTCCACTCCTATGCCTAATTGATAGCAAACTCCCAATCGAAACTGGCCTTCAGAATTACCCTGGTTTGCAGACTCCGCAAAGCATTCAAATGCTTGTGTTTCATTTTTTTGTAAAAAGGTACCTCTCAAATAACAAAATCCCAATAAAAAATAACCCTCTTGATTGTTTTGCTTCTTTAACTCAAATACAATCTCAAGTGCTAATGTTGAGTCTGGTTTCGCTACAAGCCCTTCTATATGAGATCTCGCTAAATGATAGCCGGCTTCTTTTTTAACGTTTTCATCCTCGCAATTTTTCCAAAGATCAGTAAGAATATCTATAGCTTTATCAGTACTTTCTTTACTCTTTTCTACGTCAAGCAACTTTTTTGCATCAGCGAGGTCATCAATTGCCTTCTTACTTGTATAGTTACCAATAATGTAATTATTTAGATTTCTCTTCTTAAGAGGAATAACAATGTGATTGACTGGCGATTTTTTCCTTTTCTTATCACCAATTTCAATATTACCAGGGACTTTATCTTCATTCAAGTCCTTGACATCTTTAATTAACTTATTTTTTGGTATTATTTTTCCTGTATTCATAATTAATTCTATTTTCACGTAAAAATAAAAGAAAAATAAATAGATTTCAATAAAAAAAATACATAAAGTAAGGAAATAGTATATGATTAATACAACAGTACCACAGTAACAAAATCTTTACCTCAATGAACCTCGATCATAGAAGGATCAAAGTCCAACTCGGGGTAATCTAAATCTAAGTGCGTCAAAGTCTCTAAAATAATGCCAGATACCAGCCAGTTCCTAAACCATTTATTATTAGAGGGAATGACATACCAAGGCGCCCATGAGGTAGACGTTTTTTCAATCGCCTCATTATAGCCGTGAAGATACTCATTCCAAAGTTCCCTAGCTTCTAGATCAGCTTGTTCAAACTTCCAATGCTTCTTGGGCGTATCTAACCTTGATTTCAAACGCATCTTTTGCTCGTCACGGCTAATATGCAAGAAAAACTTCAAGATCGTGCAGCCCTCATCTGTTAACATGCGCTCAAAGTCATTAATATGGTCATAACGCTTCTCCCATACAGCCTGCGGTTGTAACGCCCGCGCACCCACCGTCACCACATCTTCATAATGGCTGCGATTAAAGATTACAATCTCCCCCTTAGCCGGAACGTGCTGATGAATGCGCCACAAATAATCTCGATCTAATTCCTGTTGGGTTGGTGCTTTAAAACTAATCACGCGTATGCCGTGGGGATCCACGCCATTAAATACGTTTCGTATCGTACCGTCTTTCCCTCCCGTATCCATGGCTTGAAAAATCAACAACAACTTTTGCTTATGCTGGGCATAGAGTAATCGCTGTAGGTGGGTAATCTGTTTTACGTGCTTATTAAACTGTTTTTTTGCTGCTTTTTCATCCAGCTTAACCCTCACGTTACCATCCGGGTTATACTCAGATAATATATTTTTTTGCCCATGCGGGGCCTTGTACAACCTTCTTAAACTCATACCACATTGTTTGGCTCACCTTCCAGCACTTCCAATTGAAACTCGTTATGGTGATCCCAAATGGTCTGCTTAAGCACATCAAAGTCGCAGGCTTCCACAATCCCGTTTTTCGGAATGATGATGGCTTCCTTCGCCGTCAAATAAATATAAATATAATCCTGATTACTCACAACGTGGTGCACTTTTTCCCAAGAAATAAAGCCGGTCGTTGTCCCGGTTCTTAAATTAATCCCCTGGGGCAAAACTGTCACTTCATTTTCCTGTTCACCGGTGTCAATTTCCGCACTATTTTTCAAAGTCTTGGAAACTTGTTTGCGTACCTGCTCTTTAGCAACATAAGGGTAAAACAACCCCCACAATCCCGCCAACACAATCAAAATTCCCCAAGCCGGCCAATATTGTTGCAAAACAAATAGCCCGCCTACACCCACAATTGAATACACAACCGGTATCAGAAAGCGCGTACGTTTCATTTTCCGACGAAAGCTCGGTGTCGAGGAAACATGACAAACATTGAACCGAATCAGATCTTCCAGATTGGTCTTAAAGGTAATTTTCATTGAGGTAGTCTAACGATTATTTGCGATTCTTGCCGCTTCTCGATACTGCTGTGCAAAACGATTGGTCAGTTCTCTTCGGAGTTGTATCAACTTTAGAGGATCCGCCTCACGAACAGTGTCATGTATCTCAGCAGCAACTTGGTCAAACCCAATTAATGAAAAGTTTTGCATCTTTTTCAAGGCTTTTTTAGCCGCTTCCGTATCCCCGCGCTTTTCAGCCGCTATAATAGCAGCCCAAGCAGTCAGTAACTCTTGGTGTGGATCTATAAAAGCAGACTTGATAATCAAGCGAAATTCTCGCGCATACGGCGCTGTCCATTCCGGGTTATATACAAAATCCCCACCATCGCGGTAAAAATTCAAATCCGGATCCGAACGATACTTTAAATACTTCTCATCATACAAATCCTTACGAATAGGAGAGCGTCTTAACGCATATCGATCCGCCCCACCGGGGGTATTTAATTTAAACGCCCATTTCTTTTGCCCTTCCAGCGAAAGCACATACTCAATAAACGCCAATGCTCGATCAGGGTGGGGGGCACCTCGTAACATCGCTATCGGATCCGGGTCTACCACAGATCCTCCCTTGGGCATTGAAAAACCAAATCGTTCTTCGCCAGAGCGTTGTCTTAAATTCTCTTCATGGGATAACCCATAATAATCAATCGCTATCCCCACGGCACAATTCCCTGAAGCCACATCCAACACCGGCTTTGCGGAGGAATCCGTAAAATAACGAGCATTCGCGCAAATCAGCTGGATCACTTGCATCCCTTTTAGCCAACCTTCATTCACCGCAAGCATTTGCGTCTCTTCATTATCCGGATAACCCGCGGCATCTAACGCTTTTCGCGCTTCATTCATCTGCTGCTGCAAAATCATCTCCATGGCCGTTGATACAGAGCTACTCATCGTAGGGTCCGCTAAGGCAACATTTCCAAAATACGCGGGCTCCGCTATATCCGTCCAAGCAGTTGGCTCTTTCGTAATCCCTGATTCTTTCAAAGCGTCTCTATTAAAAATAATACCAAAAACAGACAGTGCTGTTCCAAACCAAAGATCCCTAGGTTCCCAAAAATAATTGCCACCAAAGCGCTGGGGAATAATATCATTTTGAAACCATTCCGGGTGCTTATTCAATATACCGGAATGAATAAATAGTCCTTTGCCGGCCAACAGGGATATCTCCAATCGCCCGCCACCAAATAAAACATCCACTCCACAGGTAATATTAGATTTCACCAAAGCATCCCGTACCTCAGCGTCCAGTGATCCCGGAGCATAATCCGCATCCACGTTTAGCTTATTATAGGCTAACTTTACTTTATCGTTCCATTCCTTATTCAGCGTATTTTGCCAGTAATTCTTAAATGCGTTTTCATAAGTCGTACTGATAAACTTGATGACTTCTTTACCGCCACCGAGATCTCTCCAATCGATGAAAATCTTCTTCCCCGTTTTTTGAAAATACCACTCCTGAAAGCCCAAGCCAAACTCATGCCGCACCGCTTCATTATGCGGGGTAATAATAATAAGTCGCTCGCCTGATTCATCAACCGGCTTAACGTCCTCTTTTCTAAACAAAAAGGGCAAACCTACTACGATAATGATCAAAAGGAGAATGATGATATTCTGCTTCATTGTCCTTATTAATCTCTTAAAATAACAACATCATCGGGTGAAACAGAAGCATACAAGCCCTCACGTTCCATGTCCCCCAAATGCATCGGGTTTAATTCAGATATTTTCAAGCGATTGCTTTGCGTCAAAAAGCGATAGTGCGCTACTTCACCATAATAAGTCGCTCGCCCAATATTGCCTTCCAATGAATTCACTTCAGTGGGCTTATCACTCAATACAAAGCACTCTGGGCGAATAGATACATATACCCGACTTTTCTTTTCGGGCACAAAGCCTTCTTCAGCAATCACGCCTTTTAGCTTTCCAATCGGTGTTCTCACTGTTGCGTACCCATCGTCTTCCATTCCGGAAAAATCGCCTTCAAGGATATTCGTCGCACCTATAAAGTCAGCCACAAACCGGTTGATTGGTCTCTTGTAAACTTCGCTTGGCGTCCCTATCTGTTGTATCTCACCATGGCTCAATACCGCAATCTTGTCTGCAATAGAAAGGGCCTCTTTCTGGTCGTGGGTCACATAAATAGTCGTCAACCCATACTCTTTACAGATCCGGTGGATCTCCAATCGCATGTAATAACGTAAGCGCGCGTCGAGGTTAGATAACGGCTCGTCCATCAACAAACATCTCGGCCTCACAACCAAGGCTCTCGCAAGTGCCACTCGCTGCTGCTGCCCACCGGAAAGTTGGGCCGGCTTGCGGTCACGATAGGGTGTCATTTCAACAGACTCCAACGCCTCGTCCACCCGTGTCTTTAATTCTTCTTTGGACACTTTTAGCTGCTCCAATCCAAATGCCACATTCTCCCAAACGGTCATATTCGGCCACAGCGCATAACTCTGAAATACCATCCCCGTCTTACGCTTGTGCGGAGGAAGCTTCGAAACATCCTCATTATCAAACAAAATCTTGCCCGAATCCGGTGTGTAAAACCCGGCTATCGTCCTTAATAACGTCGTTTTACCACATCCACTTGGCCCCAGCAGAAAGAATATTTCGCCAGGATTCACCTTGAACTGAATGCCTTTTAAAGCAACAGCAGAACCAAATTTTTTAACGAGTTGCTCAACAGTAACTTCTATCATGAATCTTTTCTACGTGAGAGTACGATTAGATTGACAAAAATCAAAACTGATTACGAGCATATTTATTAAGTTTTATTGAAATGGCCCAAAGCTCCCTTGTTTACTCAGTAACTCCTTAAGAGTAAAAAATTAGGTAGGGAGTGGTTGAATTCTGGGTTTGAAAATGCTATA
Organism: Verrucomicrobia bacterium CG1_02_43_26; assembly: GCA_001872735.1. Classification (NCBI taxonomy): domain Bacteria; kingdom Pseudomonadati; phylum Verrucomicrobiota; species Verrucomicrobia bacterium CG1_02_43_26. Next base: position 5,138 of record MNWT01000018.1, read on the forward strand.
GTGCTGACCTTTCAAAGCGGAAATATCTGCAATTTCCTTATAATTAGCAAGTTAACGTAAATAATATGTCTGAAATTTCAAAAGTCTACGAGCCTGTGGAGGTCGAAAAAAAGTGGTATAAAGCCTGGTTAGAAGGAAAGGCTTTTGCAGCAAAACCGGATCAGCAAAAACAGTCGTATTGCATTATGATCCCCCCGCCTAATGTGACGGGTATGTTGACCATGGGACACGTCTTGAATAATACGATACAAGATATTCTTATTCGCAGGGCACGGCAGCAAAAGAAGGAGGCATTGTGGCTTCCAGGGACAGATCATGCGGGCATTGCAACGCAGACGCGTGTGGAGAAGTCACTTCAAAAAGAAGGTAAAACGCGGCAGGAATTGGGTCGTGAGGCCTTTCTTGAGCGAGCCAAGGAATGGAGAGACACCCATGGCGGCGTCATTATTGAGCAATTGAAACGATTAGGAGCTTCTTGTGATTGGGATCGTTGTGTGCATACTTTGGATGATGATTATAGCCAAGCTGTTTTAACGGCTTTTGTAGCGCTTTATAAGCGGGGTTATATATACAGGGGAAAGCGGATGGTCAACTGGTGCCCAGCAAGCCTTACAGCACTTTCTGATGAGGAAGTGAATATGAAGGTGCAAAAAAGCAGTTTATACCATGTGCGTTATGAGTTTGTGGACGAACCAGGCAAATTTATGGACATTGCCACAACACGCCCGGAAACGATTATGGGGGATACTGCCATTGCGGTGCATCCGGAGGATGAGCGCTATAAGGGAATTGTTGGGAAAGAGGTCTGGAGACCCTTAAATAGAGCTAAAATCAAGATTATTGCAGATGATGCCGTTGTGCCTGAGTTTGGTACAGGTGCTTTGAAAGTCACTCCAGCACACGATAAAACAGATTTCGAGATAGGCTTGCGCCACAATTTGCCTATTATAGACATTCTGAACCCAGATGGCACTTTAAATGAGCATGCGGGTGAGGAGTTTAAGGGAATGGATCGCTTTAAGGCTAGAAAGCTGGCTGCCCAGCGGCTTGAGGAAATAGGGGCACTTATTCGTACAGAAGACTATGATAATAACGTAGGCTATTCTGAGCGGGCGGATGTACCGATTGAACCTAGGATTTCTGAGCAATGGTTCTTGAAATATCCGAAGATTGAAGAGTCAAAGAAGGCTGTGAGAGAGGGTTGGATCAAGTTTTGGCCGGAGCGTTGGACAAAGACTTATTTGCATTGGTTAGAGAATATACAGGACTGGTGTATTAGCAGGCAGCTCTGGTGGGGGCACCGCATCCCTGTCTGGTACAGGAAAGGAGCGGATCGTAAGGATCCTGCCAACTGGCATGTTTCAGTGGAAGGGCCTGCGGACTTAGAGAACTGGGAGCAGGATGAAGATGTGCTCGATACATGGGCATCCTCTTGGTTATGGCCCTTTGCTACATTGGGCTGGCCGAATGAAGACGAGATGAAGACCCGTGGTTTAAAGTATTTCTACCCAACGTCTACCCTGGTGACCGGTCCAGATATCATATTCTTCTGGGTAGCTCGCATGATTATTGCGGCTATGGAGTTTATGGGGCCGGAGAAGGAGACCTTGACGGATGAAGAGATTAAGGCGAGGATCCCGTTTGATAACGTCTACTTTACCGGTATTATAAGGGATCAGCAGGGACGAAAGATGTCCAAGAGCCTTGGGAACTCGCCTGACCCAATTGATCTCATTGAGAAATATGGTGCAGACGGCCTCAGGTTTGGGATCATGAGTATTGCTCCTCAAGGGCAGGACGTGACCTTCAGTGAGGAACGGGTCCACCAGGGACGTAACTTCTGCAACAAGCTTTGGAATGCCTGTCGGTTCCGTCAGATGTCGGGTGAAATGGCGGATAATAGTAGTCTGGAAGCGATTGTGAAGCGGATAGAGCCAGCTCTTTTTGATGAAGATGACCATGCGATTCTAGGCCGCTTGTGTAAGACGATACAGGATGTCCACAATGGGCTAGACCAGTTTTCATTTAGCGTAGCAACGCAATCACTATATTCATTCTTCTGGGGAGACTTCTGCGACTGGTATTTAGAGGTATCTAAGGCGCGCATGCAAGATTCCATGACGAAGAATAATTGCCTTGCCGTGCAAGACATGATCATTAGAGAGGTTTTACTGATACTGCACCCGTTTGCCCCTTTTATTACTGAGGAGCTATGGCATGACCTCGGCTACTCTACTGATAGAGAGTTTATTGAGACTTGCCCAACCGATGATAGCTTGAAATTAAGGGAAGTACTCAATGGGTATGGTATAGAGCTTATAGGGACTGCGATTGCTGAAGTTGATATGATACGGGAATTTGTAACCAGCGCCCGTTCGCTAAAAGCGCAATATCAGTTGGCTTCAAAGAAAGATGTCCATCTCTATATTGTGCCCAAGGCTGAATTGGAAAAGAAAGCTATCCAGGGGCAACTAGAGAAGCTTAAAAAGCTCGTTGGCGCTTCTGAGATATCGATTAATAGTGAGATTGAAGGAATGCCTGCTGTGGTAACACCATTAGGAACCCTTTACTTAGATATTTCTTCATCCATTGATACAGATGCCGAGAAAGAGCGCCTCCATAAAGAGATAGAAAAGCTTAATAAGCTGATATCTTCCAGTGAAGCTAAGCTTATGAGTGAATCGTTCACGAGTAAGGCTCCAGAGCAGATTGTAGCAGGCGCAAAGCATCAGTTAGAAGAGAATAAAGCCAAACGCGATGAGTTAAAACGATTACTAACGGCAATGAAGTGAGATATCTCCTGTATTCTAGCAATTTATTCCTTGTTTTATATAATCAATTACCTATGAATTGATCGCGAATTAGAATCGAAATAGACATAAACTGGCTATTTTCGCTTGATTTCCTAGCACTAAAACCAAGGGTTTGTTTCACCTGGAACAAACTCTTGGTTTTTAAGTGATCATGCGAGCAGTATTTTTTAACTGGGGATAAACTCAGAATTCGAGATTGATCTGAAGTGATTGAGCTTTTGGCCTAAAAGGAACAACTGAAGCGATCAATAAGCCCTCAAAAGTCAGGACAATTTAAGGAAGTTATTGTTAGGGCTTTAAAAAAGTAAGGAAAAGAGCAGATAATTGAGTTATCGAGAATCAAATATTAACGCAATAAAGTGAAATAAAACCCGATTTGTTATTAAAAACAAACACAATAAAGTCACTATAATATTGACATTTGTCCAAAAATATCATCTAATTACATTATAAGTAAGATTAAACATTAATAACAACCTCATGGGAAACATTTCACATAACAGAATCCGTACAGAAGATAAGCACGATTTCAAAAGCACGATACGCGGATATGCTAGTGAAAAAATTGGCACCTTCAAGAAGCGTACAGTAAAGGTTTTAACTGATGTTAAAGAGGCGGGCTGGGGAGATCTCAAGTCGCTCATAGCCCCTAATAATTTCAAAGAAAGCATTGGTGGCATTAAACCATCACTTCAGGTCGCAAAAGCCTTAAGTGGGCTCTTTAACTGTGTCGTTAAGGCTCCTGTAATCATTTTTAAAGTAATTACTGGAATCCCTGTTTTATTGTCTAAAATAGTATTAGACCATAAAGAAGAACATAATAAATTTAAAGAGTCCGATGTTTATAAAAAGTTCCGTATCTGTTATCTTACGCAAGAAATAGAGACTGAACTTAATAGCGAGAAAGCCGGCAAGGATTATTCTTATATAAATGATTTATATAAAGAGCTTCAAGGATATCTAACAGGTGAAACGGACAAATGCGCCTTAGGAGAAATAAAGGAAATTAATTTAGAGAACGCAAAAAGCGTTATCGAAGCAATTAAAAGTACGCCATCTTACAGTGAATCACAGAAGTTTGTAAACGAGGAAGCAGGTTCGATCACAAAATTCCGCTATAATTTGGTGCGTTTTGTTGATGTATTTTGCTCATACGGGTTGAGCGATCTTCAGTCCATACTTATGCCAAACTTGTTGCAAAAAACAATTAAGAACGGTGCGACTTTTGGCATAATCGGTTCTACAATAGGAGCTTTTATTGGCCTGGTAACTGCTGGCCCTGCCGGCATGGCAACAGGAGCCACCATTGGGTTAATGGTTGGCACTCTCATCGGAGTATTAAAGGGGATCCCTGAAGATTTTACTGCAGAGCATAAAGAGTACAAAAAGGAAGAGTGGGACACGCTTAAGAATAAATGGACTCCCGCAGGTATGCTAAAGCAATTTCGCCTTGGGTTGGACTACTTTGTTCAGTATTTAAATAAGGAAATGAACATGTCTGCACTAATGAATATTATTGCGCCGAACGCCTTTGCCAGCGCAGCCTCCCATGCGATAACAGATTTTTTCGTGGGAGGTGCGATCGGTGGGGCAATTGGAGCTGTGACGGGTGGTCCCGCCGGTGCGGCTGCCGGGGCAGCTATTGGTGGTTTTTGTGGATTAATGTTGGGTTTCATCGTCGGCTCCATTGAGGACTTTCGTGCTCAACATAAAGATAAGTACAGCGATGAGGCTTGGAAAGAATTGATGGATGATAAGAGCTATACAGGTGTGTTCAAGAAAGTTGACATGTACGTAAGCTGGTTGTACCAAAAGGTTGGCAATGACGTTGCTATAGACGAACTAAGAGCCCTTTTATTACCAAATTTTGGTAGCTCCGTAATGGACACAGCGTATATATTAGGTGCCGCCGGTGCATTTTTAGGCACCCTTGCAGGTGGTCCGGCAGGTGGTTTAATAGGCTTAATAATCGGCTTGGGCGTAGGTGGGGTTATCGGCCATTTGATTGATAATCAGAAAGAAATCGAAGTACTCAAGAAAGAGATTGTAGAAGACAAAGGCTTTATTGAATGGCTTGTTAAAAGCAGTGGATTTACTGAAGAAGCAAAGAAGGCATGGCTTACCGAGGAATGCCAAGCACGCATCGTAGCAAACGGGGGATTAGATAAAACAGATCTTAAAGATATTGAGATCGACTCAAAAAAAATCGATCCTAACAAGCTTTATGATATATCCCGTTACTACAGTGAGCAAGGCACAACTGCTGGCACGATCAAGAACTGGCGTTTAAACCTTTTAGCAGGGAATGAATGGATCAATAGTTTGTTTGGAATTGAAACCACAAAACTCTACGAAAATGCGAGTAACTTGCGTGGATATGTTAAGAACTTATCATTTGTGGTTAGCCCAATAATTGATATGGCTGGAGCTTCGACTGAAACAAAAGATAAAGTTGAGGAAATTGATACCATCTCTCGTATCGTAGCATTGCTTGGAGGAGCTGGCTTAGGGGTTCTCGAAAGCTTATACAACGGGTTGTCTGAAAAGAAGACGAATGAAGAAGTTCAAGAAACCGGCAAGACTCCTATTGAAGAAAAAGTGATTCAGGAGACGAAGACGTATGAAGAAGTTCAGGAAACCGTCACTAAAGAAAAAGTGAAAGTGATTAAGAAGAAAATTCAAGAAATAGGCATCATGAATTACCCTGAACCTGTCGAGATTGATTTCCATGCAATAAATAAAATAATCAAGATCACAAAAAATAGCGGAGTAAGCCTTGTTCCTGAAAACGCCTTTAAACCATTTAGTGGCCACGAAATAGTAGTTTAACTCACAGAGAATGCCTCTCTGATTGCAGAGAGGCAACTCAATTACAGGTCGTTATTCCGCCTAAACGTAAGTTAATTTTTTTGTAATTAAAAAATCGATACTGAAAAATGATAAAACACTTGGCAGGAAGCATTGCCGTAGATTTGCATCAATAGTCTCAAGTGCGCGCCCTGATTAAAGTTGCTTTTACGAGGACAAAGGGTTTATAGTAAAGAAGTATGCCCAAGGAAGCGTTTCCCAATGTCTCGCCTGAAGTAAGAGCTATTCTACAGCGCTTTACGAGTGAAGCTTTTTATATAAATGAAGATCATGCGATGCGTGATCGCGCGATCTATAGCACCACTTTATACATTGCTACCTGCGATGTTAAAATGAAGATGGGCAATTTCACCGCGCATATTTTCCAGGACATCATTCATAAAGGCTACGTAATCGCATTAGCCTATGGTGATATACGCTCTGAAAATGAAATTTTTACTCGAATACACTCTTCGTGTGTTACCGGGGAAACATTAAGAGCGTGTGATTGTGACTGCGCGCAGCAACTTGAAGGCGCATTGCAAAGAATCGCTGCCTCTGGGGCGGGCATCCTTTTCTATTTAATGCAAGAGGGTAGAGGCGTAGGATACATTGCGAAATCCAGGGATCGAATGCTTGTACAAGCGAGTAATGACGAGATTTCCACCTTTGAAGCGTATCGCTTGCTAGGGCTAAAACGCGATTATCGGCAATATCGCAATGTGAAGCCAATTTGCCAACTTTTGGGAATTGATCCGAAGTTTATATTGCTAACGAATAATCCGGACAAGGTAAATATCTTGAAAGATTTAGAGGTGAATATCATTCGTTCTGAGCGATTAGAAATTACGCCAACCCCGTATAATCTAGCTTATCTTACCTCTAAGATGGAAGCGGGCCATATGCTAACAAGCCCTCAGGAGCAAGAAGTTACCCGGATCAAGTTACCCGCGCAAGTGATCCCATTTAAGCCACATGCCGTGCAGAACGCGCAGCGATTTATATATGTTTCGAGTTATTTTTTGCCGGTATTGCCAGTAGAAGATGAAATAATTTTGTCTGAAACGGAGTTCAAGCAATGTTTCGGCACTCATTCGCCTGATGTCCTGATGCACAATCAACCCCCGTTGATTCTTTCGCACCAAAAGTTACAAGACAGGCGGTTTTCAATTAAGATACACCGCGATAATTTAACTCATTGGAAAAAGGAACATCAAGGGGATCCGTTAGGCGATCTTACCCACCTGCCGTATTGGTTTCGCGTACATGTTTATTTTGATATTGTAAGCTGCGAAGATTATGTAGTGCTCACTTATGGCAACGCAGAGCCGTATGATATACCGATAGTGCGGATACAAAGCGAATCCATCTTTAACCGTTTTCCGCTTGTAGACACGGATAATCGAGACAAATTTAAAGCGACGGTAAAGGCAATTGTACAACACGGAGTAGGGGCGATTGTATTATTGTATAATGATGGCAGGGGTGCGGGCTTTGGTGCGTATGCGGAAGATTTGATGTTGATTGAAAAAGGCCTTAGCCATAATACGGATGAATCCTACCAAAAACTGGGCGTGGGGTATGATAACCGTGACTATGAAGCAGCTATCACATTATTAAAAGAACATATCCCGAGTAACCATGTACAGATGGTGATGAATTCGCCGGACAGCCTTGTCAAGAAACCCGAATACGCGGAAGCTTTAAACTCACATAAGATACAGGTAGATAAATGGATCTTCCTTGAAAATTTTTAATAGCACATGAGCGATCCTTTTGGACATGAATTATTCCGCAAGCGTTTGGAGTTATCCCTCCAATACGTGCAAGAAATGTTGCTGGCAACAGTTCCTCCGGTACGCGAGCCGGAATGTTGCCATTTTATCGTAACGGGTGTGGGGAGCTCCGAAGCTCAAGCGAGATTTTTTGTTTATTGTATAAACCAATTTACGTCGGGAACAGCAGAGTTTTGGCCCCTGAGCTCATTTGTATCCCTTTCTCAAAGCCTGCAACATATAGAAAGCACGCTGGTAGTGATCAGCCAAGGAATTTCACCGAACACTCACATTGCTATCAGCAAAGGTATCTATTTTAAAGACAGACTCTTGTTCACGGCATCGAGGAATAAAGATATTATAAAAGATCTCAAAGAAGAGAAATGGTCCCTCTTTTACTTTCCCATGGAGGATGAATACGATATCCTGATACGGATCGTAGGGCCATTATGTGGGTATGTTGCCATTATACAATATATCTCCAACGCGTTTATAAACCACACGCTCCCGGAGTTTTTGACACAGCAGATATTGAATACGATTGCTGAGGTTAACAACGAACCCATTCCGTTTAGCAAAGAAGATTTTATTGCTCTTAGGGAAAGGGGCTGTGTCTTAATCGGAACGGATTCGCTTCCGGAGTATGGGTATAACCTGCCGTACAAATTCCTGGAAGGGCTGTTTGTGCCTCACCCCTCGTTTATTGATTTACTAAGCCTTTGCCATGGGACGCTTCAGGAGCTTTTCATCAACCCCAAGCACGTCTTTTTATTTTTACAAGATGATGCCTGGCAGATTGAAATTGCGGAAAGAGCCAAGAAAATAATAGAGCCTTTTGGTTGCCCTACGATTTCCTATATAGCTAAACTTCCTCCACCTTGGAGCATTTTAGAGTACGAGATGTTATTAAACAATATGGTTTCACAAGGCCTTTCCATACTTAAAATAAACCAGCGAAACTGGCCTGCTTTTGGGCTGGATAAACCTCTTTATGAAATACATGGCATATGAGCTATAAAATTGTCATCATTGGCGCGGGCGAAGTGGGTACTTATCTTGCCGGCATGTTGAGCTCTGAGGGCCATGAAGTGACTGTTATTGACAGCGATGATACGGTTGTGCAATCGCTTGAAGAATCCTTTAACGCACGCGCCCTTGTCGGAAATGGTGCCTCTTCTCAAATGCTTATTAAAGCGGGCATTAACGAATGTGATTTTTGCTTGGCTATGACCAGTGATGATTTAACAAATCTGGTAGGCTCCTCGTTAGGAAAATCCCTTGGAGCTAAATGCACGCTTGCGCGGATACATGACCAGACGTACATGGATAACTCGTATATTAACTACCAGTTACATTTCGGGATCGATTATTTAATTAACCCGGAAGCTTTGTGTGCCCTGGAATTGGCAAAAATCATACGTAACCCGGGGCGGATGATTGTTGAGCATTTTGCGAAAGGGGCTATAGAAGTGCAACAAGTAGAAGTTTCCGCGAACTCTAAATTGCTGAATAAGGATTTGCAGACATTGAACTTTCCTAAAGGGATACGAATTGCTTATATTCAAGACAAAGAGGAGTTTGTTGTTCCTAATGCGAGCTCAAAACTAGAAGCTGGAAAAACGATCACGATGATGGGGCCTACGGATGAGCTTGCCAAACTCGTCCCAAAAATAAACCCGGATGCCACACATAGCTCCGTATATATAACGATTTTTGGAGGGACAGAAACGGCTATTTGCCTCGCTCGCATGCTTAACCCGCAGCGCTTCCGTGTACGCATTATAGAAAAAAATGTCAAACAGTGCCGCAGTATCGCAGAACGGTTCCCGGACATCACAGTTATCAACGGAGATGCAACTTCGCTACGGTTGATGGAAGAAGAAAATGTGGGAGAAAGTGATTTTTTTATCGCCTGCTCTAAGGACGATGAAGACAACATCATGACCTGTTTGCAGGCTAAAAAGCTGGGTACGAAGCACACGCAGTTAGTCGTTAATAGAACAGATTATGAAAATTTGCTCGATGACTTGAGAGATGTTCTGAAAGTGGAAAAGGCGGTTTCCCCTCGAGTTGCCACCGTTAAAGAGCTTAATAGATATCTTTCCACCAAACCCTACATGGAATTGGCGACTCTTCCTGGGGGAATGATTATTTCTTATGAAATTGTTATATCTACCGACAGTCCTTGTGCCGGAAAAACCGTTAAAAGCATTGGATTACCTCCGGGTGCTGTGATCATCGCCCTCCAACACAAGTATGAAGTGAGGGTACCGTTGGCACATGATGTATTGTTGTCAGGCGACAGAATCATCATTATTATGCAAAAAGCAGTTATCAACCTTGTGATGCGAATTTTTGATATTTAGGCAATGCCAAGACTTTTATTTACCCCAGATACGCCGTAAACAAACGGGGCGGCCGCTTCCTTCTTTATAAGCGGTATAACGAGTAGGATTTGTCTTGTAATAACGCTGGTGGTAGTCCTCTGCAGGATAGAATTCTGAAGCAGGGAGGATATCCGTGACAATAGGGAGCCCTAAACGTGCAGTAATGAGCGCTTTGGATTCTTCGGCGATATGCTTTTGATCCTCATCACAATAAAAAATGGCGGTTAGATATTGAGAACCCCGATCTGCAAACTGGCCAGCATTGTCTGAAGGATCGATGTTATGCCAAAAGGTTTCGAGTAAATCGTTATAAAGGATTTTACCGGGATCATAGGAAATTTCCACGACTTCGTAGTGCCCCGTTTTTCCGGTACAAACTTGCTCGTATGTGGGATTTTTCACATGTCCGCCCATGTATCCTGACGTGACTTTTAAGATGCCCGCTGTGGAGGGTTGATCAAACGCGGCTTCAATGCACCAGAAGCAACCGCCGGCGAAGTAGGCTTTTGAGGATTGGGGGTTTTGCATGGATGCTATTCTAAGGGAGATGTTGGGAGTTTTGCGATTCTTTTGGTAACAAAAAAAGCAGCCTAGAAAAGCTGCTTTTGGGTTTTGTAAATTGTAGAAATAAAATAATTTTATTAGAGAGCTTTGGCCTTTGCAAGTAATTCCTTGTCTTCAGCTAATTTTGCTGCCAAGGCATGGATAAAATTATTAAGATTTTCTTTATCATCGCTAGTTTGAAAACTTGAAAATCTATTTTTCATATCATTTAATAAAGGTAAGAATTTATCCCCAGCGGCAATAGATTCCGTCATAAGATTTATAAATTGAGTTTTATCACAAACGGTGTTGTTCAATAGCTTCGCTTTGTAGTTAGACAGCATTACCGCAACTTCGGACAAGCGGGTGATTAAATCCTGATGGCCACCCATATTGCGCAAACCGCTTATCATAGAAGCAACTTCGCCTTGCATAACGCTTACGCCTGCAGTCTCCTCAGATAATTCTTTAGCAGTTACACCATATTGCGTAAAGCAAGCAATGCTCTGTGGTATAGTATAAATGGAAGTATCAGCATAACCTGCGTTTACACCCATGAGTGTTAATAGTGAGAATATAATCGTTTTTACTTTGTTCATATTTTTCATATTTGAATTACTTATTTAACTTTGATTAAAATTTAAGACAAATTAAACAGTTAATCATTAGCAATGTCAATATTTTTGTGTAATTTTTACGAAAGAATCTTCTTTACCGAAAACAACGATTTACTTACACGCGTTAAGTCTTTAATCTTACCTGCATGCAAAGGTTGTTATCCCTGTTCCTCTTTTCATTCATTTCCCTTCCCCTGGTATCCGTTTCAGGAGAAGCTGCGAAACTTGTTCCGATGGAGGACTTTTTTCGAAATCCGGAGAAGACAGGGTATCAGATATCCTATAACGGGAGATATGTTTCCTTTCTTGCCCCATGGGAAAGCCGGTTGAATATATTTGTTGAAAAGACAAATGGGAACCCCAGCCAGATTACCTTTAAGAGTGATCGGGACATCATGCGTTATTATTGGGCTAATAATGCTAAGCTAGTCTATTTTGAAGATAATGGTGGTGATGAAAATGACCATATGTTTGTGATTGATGTTAATGGGGATGGGAAACGGGATTTAACCCCCTTTCCCGGTGTGAAGGCTGTTTTTATTGATGATTTACAGAAGGACAGCGAGCATGTTTTGGTAGGGCTAAATGTGCGGGATAAAAGTATTTTTGATGCTTACCAAGTCAATGTGAACACGGGAGAACTTCGGCTTGTCGCGGAAAATCCGGGTGATGTGATGACTTGGGTGACAGATCATAACGGTAAAGTAAGAGCTGCCTTAGCCACTGATGGCGTGGATCAAATCTTCCTCTATAGGGAAACGGAAAATGAACCTTTTAAACCCGTTATAAAAACAAATTTTAAAGAGTCCTTCGAGCCACTGGCATTTACGTATGACAATAAAAAAATTTATGCTAATTCAAATATAGGGCGGGATAAGTCTGCGGTTGTGGTTGTTGACCCTAATACAGGGAAGGAAGAGAAAGTGATTTATGAGAATCCAGACGTGGATGTCTATAACATTATGCTCTCAGACAAATATAAGAAACTAGTAGCTGTTTCTTATGTAACAGATAAACTGCATTACATCTTCTTTGACGAAAAAACGAAGCGCATGTTTGCGGATTTTGACAAGCAATTCCCCGGATTGGAAACAAGGATTGTAAGCCAAAACAAAGATGAAGACATGTTCATCTTGCGCACTTTTAGTGATAAAACCCGCGGAGCCTATTACCTTTATTATACAAAAGGAAAGAAGGTAAAAAAACTGGCAGATGTTTCCTCCTGGCTGGATGAGGGCAACATGGCTGAAATGAGACCAGTGGAATACAGATCACGTGACCGGTTAACCATACACGGTTATCTGACACTGCCAAAGGGTCTTGAGCCTAAAGATTTGCCAATTGTGGTGATTCCGCATGGTGGGCCGTGGGCAAGGGATTACTGGAGCTATGATCCAGAAGCACAGTTTCTAGCAAATCGCGGTTATGGCGTTTTGCAAATTAATTACCGTGGTTCGACCGGGTATGGGCGATCTTTTTGGGAAGCTGGGTTTAAAGAGTGGGGAAAAGCGATGCAAGACGATATCACCGATGGTGTCCAATGGCTGATCGCACAAGGCGTGGCGGATCCTACACGAATTGCAATTTATGGCGCGTCTTATGGTGGCTATGCCGCGCTTGCCGGCGTTACCTTTACGCCGAACCTGTATGCTTGTGGGGTGAGTTATGTCGGGCCCTCGAATCTATTTACTCTATTAGCCTCCTTTCCCCCTTATTGGGAACCCTTGTTAAAGCAAATGTATGAACAGGTAGGTGATCCTATTGCGGATAAAAAGCTGTTAGAAGAAGTTTCGCCCCTTTTTCATGTGGAAGAAATCAAAGTACCCTTACTTATTGCACAAGGCGCGAATGACCCACGTGTGAAGCAACAGGAGTCTGATCAAATCGTTGCTGCATTAAAAGAACGTAATCTCCCTGTTGAGTATTTACTGAAAGAAGACGAAGGGCATGGCTTTGTTAAAGAAGAAAACCGGTTTGATTTTTATAGAAAACTGGAATCATTTTTAGAGAAGCATTTAAAACGCAACTAAACTAGGCACAAAAAAAGCTTCCCGATTTTGAGAAAGCTTTTTTGTCTATAATGAAAATTGTTGGATTAACTTTCTTTGATGATAAAGACATCCGAACGGCGGTCTCTTCTGGTTTGCTCAGGAGTGCCATCCACAACCGCATCTATTGAACCCTTTGAAAGGATCTTGATTTTAGATTCGTCTACGCCTTTAGCTTTTAAATAATCTTCTACGCTTGTGGCACGACGATCGCCAAGAGCTTGGTTATACTCGTAGGTGCCCCTCCAGTCACAACGGCCAACGATGAGTAGTTTAGCATTAGGATCTGACCACAGACGCTCGGCGACTTCATCAACCTTAACACGTTCGATCTCTGGGATACTAGAGCGGTCAAAGCCGAAGTACACAGAAGCAATTATGTTTTCAGGATTATTCATCACGCCCTGTTCGTAAGCATCTGTGAACGCACGGTCACGCGCATACAGTCCTTGGGAATAGGCATCCGCACCGTTAATGAAATCCGGGCGTTCGCTTGTTGAGCCAAGCACAGTATCATTCGGCTGTGGATTGGGTTTATCTTTACAACCCGCCAAGAAGGCAAGTACAACTACTATAGGGATTAAAAAATGTTTTCGCATCATGGCAAAAGCAAGACTAGGAATGAAGTTGCATCATCGCAAGCCATAAAATTTGATTTTTTAGTTTAAGAAGAAGATCTTAATGAAAGTGGGTTGGGGGGGGCTCGAACCCCCAACCAATGGCTTAAAAGGCCACTGCTCTACCATTGAGCTACCAACCCTCAATTGATGTTGAGAAGACTATTATAAAATTATTTAAATTGTCAACGCTTAATGCATTTTTTTTCAAAAATAAAAAATAGGCTGGAAGAGTTTTTGAATAAATATACTCTATTGCTGACGAGGACCAAAGAATATTATAATATAGGGATAAATAGAATTCATTGATGAGTTTCCAGTTGCAGATCTTAGGCGCATTTATAAGCGGCAGCATATTGGCTGCGCTGGTGTGTTGGTTGATTGCAAGGCGCTGGTTAGCCTTTCACAACAGTAAGACGCAAGAGCTGGTTAGGGCTGCCGAAAGAGAAGCAAGACTTGCCTCTCAGGAAAATCAGTCTAAAGAATTTCAAGTTTTTCAAAAGGAAAGAGTAGTTGCTGAGCAAGCATCGGATAAAAGAAAGCACGAGCTTGATCTCAAAGAACTCGAAATCAGAGAGCACCAGAAGCGTTTAGAGTCTAAGCAACAATTCCTAGAGGAGAAGATGATCAATGTTGAGCGAATGGACGCGGAGGCCAAGCGCAAGAAATATAATCTAGAAAACCTGAGGCAGCTTTGCCGAAAGCGGCTTCTTCACATCACGCACATGTCTGAAGGGGAAGCTAAGAAACTTCTCAAAGAAGAGCTACGTGATGAATGCGAGGAAGAATTGCGTATCCTGCGCAACAGTATATTGCAACGCTCAGATGACGAATTACGGAGTGAAGCCCAGCGTATCATCATTGATTGCATGCAACGGCTATCCGGTATGCCCTCTACTGACATCACCGCAGCCACAGTAAAGCTGCCGAGTGATGATATGAAGGGCAGGCTAATTGGCAGGGAAGGTCGCAATATTAAAGCATTTGAAACGGTGACAGGAACAACGCTTCTGATTGACGAAACACCGGAAACTGTCATGGTGTCCTCGTTTGACCCCGTGAAGCGGGATGTGGCACGTATCGCACTGGAAAATTTAATCAAAGACGGCCGAATTCACCCTGCTAGTATTGAAGAAGCAGTGACGCGTGCTGACATAGAAATGCAGGACAATGTACTTCATTTGGGGCAAAAAGCGATCGATCGTCTTAATCTAACAAATGTACAGCAAGAAGTCGTTTCCTTGCTGGGTAAGCTGAATTACCGTTTATCTAATAACCAAAATACACTGGAACACTCCGTAGAGGTTGCCTTTTTGATGTCTATGATGGCATCCGAAATAGGATTGGATCCTAAAATAGCAAAACGCTGTGGTCTTTTTCACGATATAGGAAAAGCGATGCCACAGGATTTAGAAGGCAGCCATGCCATTGCAGCAGCTAAGTTGCTCAAAAAATATGGTGAAGACCAGACAGTAATCAATGCCGTTGCGGCTCACCACGAGGAAGTCCCGCCAGAAAGTGTTTACGCGCCATTACTCATGCTTGCTGATGCAATTTCGGCCAAACGGCCCGGTGCACGTTCTGAATGTATATCCGGTTACGTACAACGGATAAGAGGTTTAGAAGACGTTGCACGCTCTTTCGAAGGGATATCCGATGTCTATGCCGTGCAAGCGGGTAGGGAAGTTCGCGTTATTGTGTCTCCTAATAAATATGATGATTTGGAAGCAAAACGCCTTGCATGGCGCATTAAGCAAAAGATTGAAAAGGATGTAGATTACCCGGGAAACGTCAAGGTAACGGTTATTCGAGAGCAACGCTTTACAGAAACCGCAAAACAGTCCGACATATAACGTTGAGTAATTATTATTTATTTTTTATAATAATTCTCTTTAATTTAATAAATCCCGTTAACCAACAGTAATAACAATGAGTCGTTCAGAAAGACAATATGGCCCTTCGGTATTCCCC
>MNWT01000019.1 GCA_001872735.1 Verrucomicrobia bacterium CG1_02_43_26
CCATAGCTTCAGTGATTACTGGAATAGCTATAGAGAAGTGTTCAGCAATCAAACCCACAAAAGCGTGGGTAAAGAAAGTGGTCAAACAGCTCACATTGAGCGTTGGAATAATACGCTTAGACAACGTCTGGGTCGATTTGTTCGCAAAACGCTTTCATTCTCAAAAACTCAACATATGCACGAAATCTGCCTGAAGATCTTCATTTACGAGTATAACCTTTCCCTTAAATCATTCGAGTCGTAAGCATTACCAGTTGTCTTGACCCATTAAGTTTTGTTTTAAATTTACATAAAAAACATAATTTATTGACAATTTTATGTTATTATTCTATAATCCAATAAAATTTAAATTTCAAAAACAAAATATATGAATAATAAAGTTACTATTGGTATAACAAATTATAAAAAACTTGATACACAACCCATATTAGAAAGTAGTCGATCTTCAATCCTTGGGATAAATGCTTATAATGGTCCTACAGAAGATGATTTAAAAGACTACTCAAAAGAAAAACAAGAGTGGCTATTGGCTAATTACCCTGATTTTTTCCTGGATAGCCCGTTAGCCAATCGCTTGATCAATAGCAATCAGCCGATCACTAAGGAAGACGTGCTTGAAATTCGCAAGAAGAGTAACTACATTTGCCAAGAAAACACTATCCGCTTGGAAGTTCTTTTGAATCTAGTAGATTTTCTGGAACCTAAAGATATCTGCAATCTCATGCTGGTCAATAAAACCTTTTACGGCCTCAGAAAAATCCACCTAAAACTGAGAAATGTGTATATAATTGAAGAATTGAAAGCTTTTGCAAACAGCAGGCTGGAGGAAAACTACATCAACAAGCTGATGTATAAAAGTTTTAAAGATCCAAATTTCAAGAATGATATAACTGAAGTGGAAAAACTAATCGAAAACTGCTTTGATACGGAAACACAAGGATTAGATAACGTTCAAAAAGACGCGATTAAGTACCTCAATCTAACGGTTAAGGAGGTTGAAGGCCTGACTACCGACAAACACGTTGAAGCAGTTTATGTTCATGGGTATGACCCGAATTTTGTTAAGGACATGAGTTCTGATGCCATAGATCACATGGTTTATTATGAGGAAAACTATACAATACCATGGTCCAATAATTACAATTCTATTGAAAATCGGATTTGGAGGCAGATAAAGGAATGTCTTAATTTTAAAAATGTCCCCTTTTCACGTTTGCTACCGAATGCGTTCTTGGTTCCAAACGCAGGCTAACATAAGACATGAAAGCGCAAATAAGGCGACACATATGTAGCTGACAACAAGCGGCGTCGTTATATGCAATAAATAGTAACCAATAAAGGGTGCTAGGATTCCCTTAAAGCCGCTCAGCGAAGTGTGAACCGTCATATAGGCCGCTACTTTATGCTTGGGTGCTATTTTTGTTACCCATAGGTGCCACATGACAATATGCCCCGCTACACCAATGCCATTTAATATAGAAGCAACTACCAGCCAGTAAATGTCCTCTGTTGAGAAGAACATGATAAAGCTGGCGATAAAACAGATATTAGAAAGGATGCGCGTGGTGACAAATCTAAGGTAATCGAAGATGAACCCCCACAGTTTGATCGTTAAAATAATCAGAATGGCGGGTACCCCATAGACCAAAAGTGCGATAATTTCATTAGAGGCATCTATGCCATATTTCTCCTGTGCCAAGTATTCAATTCTTACCGGCATGGCAATAGAGTTACCTAAGGTTAGGAGAATAAATGCCAGAAGTAACCATCCAAAAAGTTTATCCTTCCAGGCGAGTTTTAGATTACGCCAGAAATTACTGTCATCGGTCTCTGTTTTAACCAAAGGCTCGGAGGGAATTTTATTCAAGGACCAAGAAGCAATCAGCCCGCAAATGGCCATAATGATAAACAGGATGCGAAAGTTACTGAAATCAGCATCCAACAGTTTGCCACCAAAGTCGGCAAAAATGGCTCCAAAGGTAGTCGAGAGCACAAATATGCTGGAGACTCTGCTGCCTCGCTCCTTCGGTGTGTAGTTTTGCGAGTACACCTGGATCATCATCGGCGGGGGCTGCGCAAAGAAAATGTAGGCCATAAACACACAAATCGCATAGAACCATAGGCTATGCGAAAACGGTACTAAAAACAAAAAGAGTGCCGTTGCTAATAATACCAAAGAGCAGACGCGAGAAGCTGCCAGACAAGAACGATACCCTAAAATCAGGAATAGGGGAGTGATCAAGCGACCACCGTTAATCGACAAAAATGACTTTATCCAAGCCGGTGCGCCAAATTCTCTAATAGCAATCAACAAACCAAAGGTCATAAGCCCCGAGAAAATGACACCCTCAAAGGCCCCGCGAATACAGTCGTATTTGTAGGTTACCCTGGCTTTTTCAGAGTGAGAATACATTGCTGTCTAGCGAGACCACTCCAGCATACGTTGAATCGGCACTAAAGCCTTTTCGCGGATATCCTCGGGAAGGACAATTTCAGGACTGCGATTTTTCATGCAAGCTAAAAGCTTTTCTACGGTATTCATTTTCATGTATTTACACTCACTGCAAGCACAATGCTCTGTGGGACCCGCAACAAATGTCTTATCCGGGATCTCCCTTCTTAGGCGAGTAATCATACCTGATTCAGTTACGATAATAAAAGTATCTGCTTTATTGTTTTTACAAAAGCTGACCATTTTCTCGGTACTACAGACCTCATCCGCCATATCTCGCACGGCTTCCAAGCATTCCGGATGCGCTACCAGCGGAGCATTCGGGTAGAGCGTTCGTACTTTCTCTAACGAACGCGCGGTAAATTGAATATGGGCGTAACAACTGCCTGGCCATAAATGCATAGGGCGACCTGCTTTTTTAGAAACCCATTGGCCTAAATTTTGATCCGGGACAAAAAGAATTTCCCTATCAGCTGGAACTTTTTTAACTAACTCGACCGCATTGCCACTCGTGCAAATAAGATCACTTAAGGCCTTTACTCCGGCGGAGCAATTAATATAAGCAACTACGTACAACTCCGGGTGTTTTTCTTTATAAGCCGCTAGCTTTTCTGCTGGGCAAGATTCAGACAAAGAGCACCCAGCCTCTAAATCCGGTAATAGGACTTGTTTATTTGGATTAATAATCTTGGCGGTTTCAGCCATGAAGTGCACGCCGCAAAATACGATCACATCTGCGTCTGTTTCCGCTGCTTTGTAAGCTAGGCCTAAAGAATCCCCCACAAAGTCTGCTACCTCTTGTATGGCCGGAATTTGGTAATTATGAGCCAGGATAACCGCGTTTAGATCTTTTTTTAGAGCAAGAATTTCCTCCTGTTCCTTTGTAAACGTTTTTGAGTCTACCTTTTCCGGTTTAAACACCAAGGGTTCGAAAGTCTTCTTGAACATGTTTAGTTTTTCTTTTTTTGAAAGCCATCCGTGGACGCTTGAGCCGATATTTGTTTAACAAACTCGATATATTGAGGATAATTGTGCAAATTGGCCAGATCAGAATCATTCAACAGCCAATTTAGATCATCATAACCAAGAGAAAATGCTTTATAAAGATACTCTACCGCCAGCTTTTTGTTACTTTTCAAAGCATAACTACAAGCCAGGTTGTAATGAGCCATTGCATTTTTGGGATCCAGGTGGACTAGTTTTTTATCCATCGCCAAACCATCATCAATTCGACCCACCCTCGTATACAGGTGCCCTAAAAGTTCGATGACAGTCGTATCCTCAGGCAACTTAGCGAGAATAGCTTCGTAAAATTGTATAAAAAAGGCGTTGTCGGTCTTATTATCCATGCTTTTTGGCGCAAAGGCCATTTTTCTGCTTTTCTAAACAATGCGCGGTGATTTGAAGCCGCTGAGACTCCATACCCATCTTTAATTTATCGGAAACAGCCTTGCCATACCACTCCATAAAAGGAGCATCTATCTCAAATATACGCTCACAGTCACTACAGACAATCTGGGTCTGGAAAGTTTTACTTTTGTGGTTAGCAACGTAATATTTATAGTCCTTGCCTATATCAATCTCACGGATAACCGCATTTTCAATTAATAGCGGTAACGTGCGGTAAACCGTTGCCCTAGAAACTGTATTATCGAGGCTCCTCGCTTGGGCAAGTAATTCTTCAGCAGTAAAGTGTTTTTCCTGTTTCACTGATGCCAGAAAGACAGCAATTCGCTGGCTCGTAATCCGTAAGCCCTTGCTTGCCAAGAACTCCCTGAAGAGAGACTCATCTGCTTCTAATATCGTAGGGTTGTTCATCAAAATATTCAATACCGCTTAATGAGACTAAAATGATACTGATTTACCATAATGTCAACGTTTGCTATTCGATTAGGGCTTGTTTTTTCTACTAGATTGTCGATAATTTGAAGCACACTCCCATGATAAAGGCAAAGTATATAACTACGCTCGCTATGATTTGCATATCCACTGGGCTTTTCGCAAAGACGACCAAAATGGAAACGCCGGCTCCGGTGATCGATTTCCAGCTCCCTATGTTTGGCAAAGATGGCTACAAGACCTGGGATCTGCGTGGCAAAGAAGGCTTTTTTAAGGACGAAAACCATATAGACATCCACGGCATGTTCCTAAAAATCTATAGCGGCAACGAAGGCTGTGAACTGGATACGACAATAGAAAGCCTACAGGCTACCCTCAAGCCAAAGGAAAATAAAGCATTCGGGGACGACCTCATCTTCGTTTCCGGTAAAAACTTTAATATCATCGGCAAAGGCTGGCAGTGGAACGGCTTAAACAAAAAGATAGCTATTAAAAAGGATGCCCGAGTAACCTTTAACCAGCGGCTCGTCTCGTTAGCAAAAGATTAATTTTATGCGCAAGCTCATTTCGATAAGTCTCTTTTTGATTTCCCCAGTATTACATGGTGAAGATCAAACCGTCATCACCAGTGATCGCCTAGAATTCGCAGCTCAAGAGGAGAATAATGTTTTCCTTTTTCAGGATAACGTTGAAGTGAACTCAGAGAACCTACGCGTTACCTGCGACAAGCTAGAAGTCTTTTCGGCTAAAACAGGCCAAAGCCCTTCAAAAGAATTGGCTGATATCGGTTCAGTGGATTTGGTGATTGCCGATGGCAATGTACATATTAAACAAGATGACAAAGTTGCCGAAGCTGGACATGCGGAGATTTTCCCTAAAGAAGGTAAAATTATACTGACAGACTCCCCTAAGGTAACAGGCCCAGATGGCGTAGTAGAGGGCTACAGAATGGTCTTGTACAAAAACGACAAAAAAGCTTATGTTGAAGGGGAACCCGGAACAAAACAACGCCCTAAAATTACATTAGGAGCTTTACCTGAGCTTTCTTTTGCAGATACAGATACTAAGGAGAATAGTTAATAGCAATGGGCTTGAGATCTAAAAATCTTGTAAAAAAATACGGCAAAAAACAGGTTGTCTCTGATATCAGCATCGGTGTCGAAGAAGGGGAGATAATCGGTTTGCTCGGGCCAAACGGTGCCGGTAAGACCACGAGCTTTTACATGATCGTTGGCCTTGTGCCCGTTACATCCGGCGAAGTTTTTCTAGATGATAACGCGCTTACCGAAAAGCCCATGCATAAAAGAGCGAGGATGGGAATTGGTTATCTGCCCCAAGAACCTTCTGTTTTTAGAAAGTTAACGGTAAAGCAAAATCTCCAAGCTGTAGCCGAAACCCTGAATGTCAGCAAAAAGGAACAAAAAGCCGTTGTGGAGGAGTGCCTAGAAGAGCTTCATTTAACCTCCCTAGCAGATCAAAAAGCTTATACATTGAGCGGGGGAGAACGCAGACGGCTTGAAATATCCCGCGCACTTGTCAAAAAGCCGAAATACCTCCTCATGGATGAGCCCTTCAGTGGCGTGGACCCTATTAACGTTGCCGATGTCCAAGAAATTATTTTGAAACTAAAAGGAAAAGGGATTGGTATATTAATTACCGATCATAATGTGCGTGAGACGCTTAAAATAGTAGACCGCGCATACCTAATCCATGAAGGTCGCGTGCTCTGCGAGGGTGATAGCACGTTTTTGGTAAATGATGAGAAAAGCCGTCGCTTTTACTTGGGTGACCATTTTAATTTGTAATAAAAAAGCCAATACGCTTTTGTTACCCCTAGAAACAACCCACTAAACAAAATTTCTGGCCTTTTCCTAACTAACGTGTTTAGAATATGGCTGCTATATGACCGTTAGACAACTTGTTACCAAAATTGAAAAAATATCCGTAAAGGAATTTTACGAGACATTTAAGAAAAAGCTGCAGCTAGAACTGGTGCTTCCCCGTACGGATTTAACAAAAATGATTCGTGAAAAAAGTATCAATCGCCCGGCATTGGCGTTAACGGGCTATATGAAGTATTTTGCCCACAAGCGTCTACAATTACTGGGTGCAGGCGAAATGGGTTTCTTGAAGGATATGGGCGAAGTTATGCAAGAACATGTGCTGACGGAGATCGCACGGAAGAAAATTCCCTGCATGATCGTTTCCAGAAATCTTGTTCCGACAAAAGCCATGATCAAAGTGTCTGAAAAGTTTGATATCCCGCTTTTCCGTACAAAAATGAAATCTAAGGACTTCACTGCAGAAGCCACCGTGCTTCTGGAGGAAAAGATGGCACCTAGAACAACGATTCATGGTACATTACTAGACGTTAAGGGTATAGGCGCACTGATTCAGGGCAAGAGCGGTATTGGTAAAAGTGAATGCGCGTTGGCATTGATTAACCGCGGGCATAGTTTAGTAGCAGATGACTTAATTCATGTAAGACTAGTAGGTGAAATGGAACTCTTGGGCACATGCTCTCCCCTGAGTCGAGGGTACATGGAGTCTAGAGGAATTGGTATTATCAACATCGTAGAGTTATTTGGCATACGTGCTGTGCGTTTAGAAAAACGTATCGATATTGTCATTAATTTTGTTGAATGGACTCCTGGAATGGTTGAAGAACGCACTGGCTTAGACCAAAAAACAGCTACCATCTTGGGTATTGAAGTGCCGCGTGTGGAGATACCGGTTCGCCCGGGGAGGGACATGGCTCGGTTAGTAGAAGTAGCAACCATGGTACATGCTTTAAAGATCATGGGCCACGATTCCGCAGCTAATTTCAATGATAAATTGATTCAAAATATGAATCACTCGAAGTAACGTCCATCTAGTAAACCCAAAGCCGTTTTTTTTGAAAAAAATTATGAAGTAAATTTCTTAAATTTACTTTTGGACGTATAAAATAAACGCACTAAAACCATTCCGTTTCACATAAAAAAACTCTCGATGCAAAATCCAGTTTTATAAATTACCTACAGACAGGGTAGTTAGGGATGAGAAAAAATTAGCCCCGCCTGGCAATCAAAATTTATAAAAAGTTATTCGGAAGAACTTGTGAATAACTTGTTAGAAACTTGCGCTTGCATGGAAGGGGGATCTTTCGGTTATGCTTTGCCTCCATGAATCAATCCAAGGATACATTTTCTTTTAATAACCACGTCAGCTCCTCTATCCTTGCTGGCAAAAATGAAAATAAAAGCCCTATCCCGTTAACAGACAATAACTTAGAAATACACAAAAACCTCACCCCTTTGCACGGAAGGCATCTACCCAAGAATACTTTACAAAGAAAATCGTCCGTACTACGGACTATTAACGAAGCTCTTTTCATTAATCCTTTGACCCCGAAACCATTGTGAATAAGATTACTTTTTTTGACTATGCTGAGCGAAACTAAAGATGTTGATACGGATATTTGGTCTATCGTAAAAAACGATTTTCGAGGCCTATTTCCACAAGAAGTATTTAAGACGTGGTTTGATCCCATGGAACTGTGCGAGGAAACGGAGGAATCCATCACGTTGACCGTTGCTAACGACTTTGCTGCCATATGGATAGAGGACAACTATATGGATTTGATCAAAAAGCGTTTTCATATGGCTTTAGGTAGACCTATTAACGTTGTGTTGAAAGTCAATCCACAAGATTTAGATGAACAAAATGCAATTGCGGAAAAGAAATCGGCAAAGCGTCATCCTGAATTTGACAAAGAAACCTATGCAAAACCTGCCAAAATCAATAATCCTAATGGCAAGTTTAAGCTAAATCCTAAAAACACCTTTGAAAACTTTGTAGTAGGCCCGGGTAGCCAATTAGCCCACGCAGCGTGTATCGCAGTTGCCAACGCCCCGGCACAAGCCTATAATCCCTTGTTTCTATACGGGAATACTGGTCTAGGCAAAACTCACTTAATGCATGCTGTCGCTCACCAGGTGCTCAAAAATAAGCCGGATGCTAATGTTGTCTATATCTCTACGGAAAAATTCACAAATGAGTTTATCCACGCTATTCAGGAAAATACCCTGGTTGCTTTTCGTAAGCGTTATCGTAACGTAGATATCTTGCTAATTGACGATATTCATTTCCTGTCCGGTAAGGAACGTATACAGGAGGAGTTTTTTCATACGTTTAATGAGTTATTTGAATCCGGCAAACAGATCTTTTTAGCAAGTGACCGTCCAGCTGCCGAAATCGCAAAATTGGAAAGTCGCCTTTTATCACGTTTTCAATGGGGTCTTGTAACAGATATTCAAGCACCTGATCTTGAAACACGCGTGGCGATTCTTTCCAAAAAGTCTGCGGCTATGGCCCTGGATATCCCCCAAAAGGTCCTTGAGTTTTTAGCAGAACGAGTTTCCCGTAACGTCAGGCGTTTAGAAGGTGCTTTGACAAGAGTTGCTAGCTATTTAGCGATTAACCGTGGTAAAATAGAGGTCTCTACCGTAGAGCGTTTATTACAGGATATTTTAAGAGAAGAGGCTAAATGCCAGATCACAGTGGAAGGTATTCAGAAAAAGGTATGTGATTATTACCACATTCGCCAAGCAGACATGCTCAGTAAGAAAAGGCCGGCTAACATTGCCTTTCCACGGCAAATCGCCATGTACCTGAGTAGACTTCTCACTCGTAAATCTTTTCAAGAAATAGGTGAGCGTTTTGGCGGTCGAGATCACGGCACAGTCATTCACGCTTGCAAAACAGTAGAGAACATGATAGAGCAAGATGAGTCAGTTAAAAGAAATCTGGACTACTTACAGGGCCAATTGACTAGCCTGCATGCCTCATGAACCTAACGAAAAAACAAAAGCAACAGATCGTTGAATGGGTAAAAGAAGGGAATGATGTTTCTTCTATCCAAAACCTCATTCATAAAAATTGGGAAATATCGCTTACACATATGGATGTTAGGTTTATTATCGATGATTTAGACCTGAATCTCGAAGACCATGCGCATAAAAGTGTTCGCGCAGAGGATGTAGAGGATCATTCTGGGCATACACCGATTCCTTTTCCGGGTGTTTCTAAAGAAGAATCTATGGATGTCAGTGGCGGTGTAGAAATTACAGTAGATGATGTTCAACGCCCAGGCACTATTTTGAGTGGTGCAGTAACCTTTACCGATGGCAATACCTGTACTTGGCAGTTGGATGAATTAGGCCGACTGGGGTTAATTCCACCATACACCGGTTATGAACCACACCAAAGTGATATCAACCATTTCCAGCAGCTTATTCAGGCGGAATTGGAAAAAATGGGCTTCTAAGCTTTAGTGAGCTTGCCATTAAGGTCGCTAAAAATCGTTTCAATCATAGCTCTTGTTTCCGAGAGACGTTGTTTGTATTCGATGGAAAACTCCTCAAAACTGCTATAGCCCAAGCTGTAGGCTAGGTTTGATTGTTGATCTAGGGATTCCGGTAAACTAACGATTCCTTTAAATTCATTTCTGCGAATACAATTTTCCAATTTACTTAAATAGTCATAGTTCTCTAAAAGAAGGTGGCCTTGCTCAGGTGTTATTAAATTTAAATTGGCAGCGTGTTTAAAGACCTGGGCTGTCTCCTTTGATCTTATGGCTTTATGTTTGTAGCCGTAAACGAGCTGAATGGATTGAGCTAAAAATTCTATTTCCATAAGCCCTCCAGCTTCTCTTTTAATATTGCAAGCAAGCACTGAGGATTTTTCTTCTCTGATTTTCTCCAACATCTTGGAGATTTCCTCAAGATCTTCACTTGAGATAGGAGTAGTATAGAGAATATCATGAACAATTTGTAAAAAATCACTCCCTATTGTGTTACTTCCGGCAACAAAACGTGCTTTTGTCAAAATTTGCTTTTCCCAAAATCGAGCTTTTGTTTTGTGGTAATCCTTAAAGGCATCCAGTGTTATAATCATTGGTCCATCTTGGCCGTAAGGACGCAAACGAAAATCGATTTCGAAGGTTCGGCCGAGTGGGGTGCTGTAATGAACACATTTTTCCCATTCTAATAGTTGGGCACCAATTTCAGCAGAAGGCAGGGTACGAGCAATCAACAACAAGTCTAAATCCGAACCAAAGGTAATGGCACTTCCGCCGAGTTTCCCTAACGCAACAATCCCGATATCATTTGATAAGCCAAATTTAACCAACGTAAATTGTAAAACTGCCTCCGCCAATAGAGTCAGCTGATGTGTCGTCTCAGAAAAAGTATAGTTGAGCAGAAGCTCTCCAATAGCCACACGAACTTGCTCGGCTTTCACATACAGCCATAGGTATTTTTGGAAATCTTCGTTTTGAGGCAAGAGCTCCAGTTCTCTAATGATGTCTGCAATACTCTTTTCACGCTTTGGCGTAATTTGTAGGAGCTCTTCAATGATTTCTGGATGCTGGCACAGAAGTCTATAAATAAAATCGCTTCTTCCGAATAGCATAGCCAAGGCTCTGAAAAAGTTTGGGTTCTGGGAACAGGTCTGTAGAAACTGGGTACGCGCTCCATAACGCGCAGCAAAGACTCCTATTTTATCTAATATCGCCAGGGGATCCTCGAGCGATGAAAAAACATAATCAAAATGTTCGGTTAACTGTACAAACAGCTGAACATGGTTTTTGCTCAAGGTATGTTGATCAAACCCTAGAACAAAGTCGCGTAATCTTTTATGAATCTGTGTGTCTGACTTAAACCAATGCGTCAAGCTTTCCTCTATATAAGGTGACGGTACTTCCCCGCACAGAAATGAAAACCAATCTTGAATGATCGTATCCAATTCGCTCTTTGGAAAAAATTGCTCGTAAAGATCATGGATTTCTTGGCGAACATGATTCATTTTCGCCAAAAAGTTATCGACAGAATCGTAGCCCAAATTCTCCCCTAAAGTTTGTAGTTCTGTAGCGGCATGTGGCAATACGTGCGTTTGTTTTTCCTCTCGCAATTGTAAATAATTCTCCACCTCCCTCAGGAATGTATAGGATTGGTAAAGAAGAGTACTTTCATCCGGTTGCAAGAGTCTATAACGTGTTAAAAGCCCCAGGCATTCGTAACTCGAGGCATTTTGCAGAAAAGGGTTTTTCCCAGCATTTAATAGCTGTAAGCCCTGCAGGATGAATTCAATTTCGCGTATACCGCCATATCCACTTTTGATATCCCGTTGCAAATTATCTTGGCCGACAACTTCCTTCTCAATCCTGGATTTAACGCTGGCTACCTCTTGCAATACATGTACAGAAGGAGATCTCGGGTAGCGAAATGTATTTAGATTTTCTAATAATTCTTCTCCAAGGTGTTTATCGCCAGCAATCGGCCTAGCTTTCATCAACGCAAGCTGTTCCCAGGTCTGGCCGCGCTCACTGTAATAATTTTCAATCGCCGTTAATGTCTGGGCAATGGAGCCGTGTGCCCCATCTGGGCGTAACCGAAGGTCAATATTATACAGAATAGAATCACCGTTTCTGTAGGATAAGTACTTGGTTAAGTCCTGGCAAACATGGGTAAAAAATTCGCGATTACTGGTGTGGGTTTCTTCTGCATCTCTCCAGCAGTACCCATTGCCTTCATAAATATAAATGAGATCAAGATCGGAAAAAAAATTCAATTCTTTGCCTCCTAATTTTCCTAATCCTAATACACAAAAACGAGCTTTCGTGTGAGTGTTTTCAAGCCAGGGAACCCCCAGCCGCCTTTCCCAAAGTGTGATTATTTGAGATAAAAGGGTTTGTACGCAAAATTCCGCAAGCAATGTAAGCTCCTTAAATAATTCTTCGTTTTTCGCTAAACGATTTACAATTAAAAATGCGATTCGAAGGAGCATCTTTTTTCGAAATTGTAGCATCTTTTCCGTAACAACTTCTAAACTTGCTTCCTTCGGCGCAAACTCGTTCTGCCAGATTTCTTGGTAGGCTTTATGACGAAAATTTTCCAGATTCACGGGTTTCTCTA
The DNA here is from genome assembly GCA_001872735.1 of Verrucomicrobia bacterium CG1_02_43_26. NCBI lineage: Bacteria > Pseudomonadati > Verrucomicrobiota > Verrucomicrobia bacterium CG1_02_43_26. Next base: position 12,247 of record MNWT01000019.1, read on the forward strand.
ACCATGCCCAATACTCAGGAAATGTTAACAACAGCTTCTTGTAATAGGGACTCGCGTTTGCTAAACGATCTATGCGTTTGCAAGCCGCTTCTCCTAAAAGGATATTGTCTTCCTTATTAGAAAGTTCTTCTTTTAAAACTTGTGATAGGGGTTTCTCCAAGGGGCAGGAACAATCAAGGTTTGTTATTTAGCCATTCTTTAGCATCATCAAGTGTCTTTTTTTCATCAGCGGTTAAGGCACCAAAACCAACTGAATTGATTTTATCCAAAATACGATCCACTTCCGCGCGTACATGGTCGCGGTCTTTTACGTTTAGTTTAAACTTAACATCCGCTACTTTGTGGGGGCTACTTTTCTTAATCCATTCCTTGAGCTTAGGGTTTGTTCCTTTTCGTTTAAAATGGGCAAATGTACTCCCTGTTAAGCGAAAGATAAGAAAGCCACCAAGCATGCCTCCTAAGTGTGCCGAGCTAGCCATAACCGTCTTCCCAGGTAGCTCATAAAAGAAGAAGGAAAACAACTCTAGGCAAAGTAACCCCCAGGCTAACCATTTTGGCTTAATCGTTACTGGTATAACAAAAAAGAGCAAAACGGTGATTTGTTGGTTGGGGTACTGTAAACAAAAATAGATCAGTATACCAAATCCAGCCGCAGAGGCTCCTAGTAATAGATCAGATCGTCCCATATTCATGGCCAACCAGAATAATCCCCCTAGAATAGCGGAAACCAAGTAAAGCTGTAATAAGCGCTTCTCCCCAAACTGTTGCTGCACAATGCGGCCAACAAAAAAGAGAATAAGCATATTAAATAGTATATGTAGTAAGCTGGCGTGGAGGAAAGAGTAGGTCACTAACGTCCACACATAACCGTGAAGTAGATTTACTATTGATAGTGCTCCATAATGGCTCATAACTCGCGAACCAAACCACACTTCTGTCAGGTTCTGTAGGATGAAAACAGCTATATTAATTATAATAAGCCAGGTGAGCATCGAAAATTGTCCGGGGCGAATATTCATTCCGGATCCGCGCATATAAGGTCGATCATTTTGCATATCTATACATTGTGTTAAATAACAGGCGCTTGGTACCACCTACAATAAACAGTATATGTGCCAATATGGCAAACGAATTTTAAGTCCCTTTAGTTGATCAAACTCATATATAACGCTTGCCAAATACCCGTTAAGTATTTCAGTATTGATTACTAGAAATTTAACTTCAACTCTCAAGAAATATGGCAGTAAAAGTAGCTATAAATGGTTTTGGTCGCATCGGTCGTTTGGTCTTTCGCGCTCTCGTAGATAAGGGCCTCCTCGGCAAGGAAATTAATGTAGTCGCTATCAACGACTTGGTGCCGGCAGATAATTTAGCATATCTTCTCAAATACGATTCCATGCAAGGTCGTTTTAAGGGAACAGTTGAGTGCGTTGATCAACACACAATCAAAGTCAATAATCATTCGATCCAATGTCTCGCCATCAAAGAGGGTCCGTCTGCCATGCCGTGGGCTGCGCTGGATGTAGACATTGTCATGGAGTGTACTGGCCTATTTACTGAGGCTGAAAAGGCACAAGGCCATATCAACGCAGGCGCTAAAAAGGTCATCATCTCTGCTCCTGGAAAGGGTGATGTTAAAACAGTCGTCATCGGCGTCAATTGTGAGAGCATTACACCTGAGGATAATATTATCTCAAACGCTTCATGCACCACTAATTGCTTAGCTCCTGTAGCAAAAGTCTTATTGGAAAATTTTGGCATCGAAGAGGGGCTTATGACAACTGTCCACAGCTATACCGCAACTCAGAAGACGGTTGATGGCCCGTCTCATAAAGACTGGAAGGGTGGTCGTAGCGCGGCTATCAATATCATCCCAGCCTCAACCGGTGCCGCTAAGGCTGTTGGCTTGGTTCTTCCAGAGCTAAAGGGCAAACTCACTGGTATGTCTTTCAGAGTTCCTACCGCTACAGTATCCGTCGTAGACTTAACTGTCCGCACCAGCAAACCGACTTCCTACAAAGAAATTTGCCAGAAGATGAAAGAAGCGTCTAATGGTAACCTTAAGGGTCTTTTGAGTTATACTGAGGATGAGGTTGTCTCGTCTGATTTTATTCACGACTCTTCTTCATCTATTTTCGATGCCGGCTCTGGTATAGAGCTCAATGAACGCTTCTTTAAGCTCGTTAGCTGGTATGACAATGAATGGGGCTACAGCAACCGTTGCGTAGAGCTTATCCAAAAGGTAGCTAAATTGCTCCCCAAGCATGCGCATGCCAATGCTTAGGGTATTATTATAACATTTTAAAAATGTTTCTAGTGGGCAAAACGATGATCGTTTTGCCCATTTTTTTGCATTTTACTAACAATGGGTGTAGGTTAAATCATGAGAAAGGCGTTCTACTTTTTGTTCCCCTTTTTATTCGTTTTTGCCCTCATTTCAAAGAGCTATGCGGATAGAGTTGAATACGTAAAGATTTATGTTGAAATCACTAACCAGTACGCCGGGCATATTTGGAGTGTCTCCTTGGACAATAATAATCCACTCAAGCTAACTCTAAACGGCTTGTCTAATGGCGTAAACAGAAGCCAAACGGTCTCTTTTTTCGGCTATGTCAACGCTACTGGGAATTGGGAAAAACTACCGCTAACCATAGATGATGACAAAAACACAATACAAGTAACCGCAAATAACCCTACAGTGCTCATGTCCGTTACGGGTCTTATTTATAAAACAAACGATATATCTGTTACGGGCTTTGCGGAATGGATAGGCTATACTGCTGCAAAGCCTCAAAAAGAATTTTCGGGTACATTAACCATACCCACATTAACGATCCCGCCTTCGGGTTCGTTAAATTATGAAATCAATTATAATGGGAAAAAGGGCATTGCAAAAGTAGAGCGTTGGGGTAGAGATGTGGTCATAACTTTCAGTTTTCCCGAAGCAAACTTTCTACAATAAACTCCAATAAGCCAGAGTGCTCTTATATCGCTTTTAAAAAACCGGAAATTGACATTTTCCTTGCCTGAAGACGGCCATTTAGCGCATACATGGTTGTATGGAACACTATGCGCTTTTATCAGTGAGTGATAAAACTGGCCTTGCTCAATTTGCGCAAGCTTTGGTAAATGATCACGGTTACAAGTTGATGGCTTCAGGAAATACTGCTGCTGTATTAAAAAAAGCTGGTCTGGTGGTTGAAGAGGTAAGTGATTACACCAACTTTCCAGAAATGATGGATGGCCGTATTAAAACTTTGCATCCTAAAATTCACGGAGGAATTCTCTGCAAACGTTCCGACCCCAAGCACGTTGAGCAAGCCGATGCCCGTGGAATTCGCCTCATTGATCTTGTAATCGTCAACCTATACCCGTTTACGCAAACGATCGAATCCCATGACTGTACTTTAGAAAAAGCGATCGAAAACATAGATATCGGTGGTCCTTCTCTCTTGCGATCGGCAGCCAAAAATTACAGGGATGTCACCGTGGTTTCAGACCCAGCCGACTATGATCGCATTTTAAGCAAGCTGAATAATCCTGAGCAACTCAAACAGCTCAGATGGGAGCTCGCTACCAAGGCTTTTCAGCAAACCGCACGCTACGATCAAGCAATCGCTAAATACCTTGCTACCCAAGGAGATGAGCCAGACTTAGCTTCCATCACTGGCTTTACAGAAACTTACCAAATAGAACTCCCGATCGCTAAGCGGCTTCGGTACGGTGAAAACCCGCATCAGCAAGCTGCTTTGTATGGTCATTTCTTTGATTATTTTAAACAACTCCGGGGTAAGGATCTTAGTTATAACAATATTTTAGACATCACAGCGGCAACATACCTGATCGGTGAGTTTGAAAAAGCAACTATAGCCATCTTAAAACATACTAATCCGTGTGGGGTCGCCACCGCGGATAACATCGAATTGGCTTGGGAAAATGCGCTTGCTACGGATAGACAATCTCCCTTCGGAGGCATCATTGTGGCAAATCGCACCATAGATGATCTTTTGGCTAGTAAAATAGCAGACTTGTTTTGCGAGGTCATAATTGCTCCTTGTTTCACGGATAAGGCATTGGATATTTTTTCTAAAAAGAAAAACCTTCGTCTCATGATTTCTACGGCAGCAATGGGCTCGGAAACGCTTCGTGAGGCGCGTTCCGTTTTAGGAGGCGTCTTACTTCAGGATAGAGACCAAAAAAGGACAAATCCCTCAAATTGGAATTTTGTAACAGAGCGAAAACCGTCAGCAGAAGAAATGGAGGCTATGCTATTTGGCTGGCGTGTTGTAAAACATGTAAAATCAAATGCAATCGTGCTTGCAAAAGGGGAGCAAACGCTAGGAATAGGTGCAGGCCAAATGTCTCGTATCGATAGCACCCATATAGCTATAGATAAGGCTAAGCAATCCGGCTTAAGCTTGAAAAACGCTATCATGGCTTCCGATGCCTTTTTCCCTTTCGCTGATGCCATTATTATCGCTGCCGAAGCAGGCATAACAGCCATCATTCAACCGGGTGGATCTGTGCGTGATCCAGAGGTCGTTCAAGCAGCTAATGAAAATAATATTGCTATGGTATTTACAAACAACCGTCATTTCCGTCATTAATAGAGTATGTTCGATCCTATAGAAGCTCTCAAAGAATACGTTTCGCATTCCAGCGTTTCCACTGACTCTAATCACAAGAAGGGCATGCAGGGCGCGCGTGCGTTTGTCACAAAACATTTGCAGCACTTGAATTTTGAGGTTGAGATTATTGAAACTCCGCTTCATCCCATCATCCTGGCTACCCATAAAACAACAAAGGAAAACGCGCCTCATGTTTTAATTTATGATCATTATGACGTTCAGCCAGCAGATCCATTAGACTTATGGGCATCTGAACCGTTTAAGCCAGAGGTGCGTGGAGACCGTTTATTCGGGAGGGGTGCTGCGGATAACAAAGGCCCTTTTGTGGCTCAATTAGCTGCACTCACAGAGCTTTTGGAAAAGGATAAGGATTTCCCGCTCAATATTACTTTCTTAGTAGAGGGTGAAGAGGAAATTGGCAGCCCAAGTTTTGGTGACTTTTTAGAAAAATACAAAGATCGCCTCAGTGATGCGGATTTTATCATTTTGTCAGACACCGCAAGCCCAGACACCGAACAAGTTGCCATAACAACGGCTCTACGTGGCATCGTTGCTTTCGAAATAGAGGTTACCGGCCCCAATATGGATCTTCATTCGGGTGCCTATGGAGGAGCGGTTTACAACCCTATACAAGCGTTGACGGAAATCTGCGCCTCGCTGCATGATAAGGATGGCCGCGTTAATGTCCCTGATTTTTATGATGATGTCCTCGAGGTCTTCCCTTGGGAAAAGGAGGAGTTAGATAAACTTCCGACAACAAACGATGATCTTAAAGATTTTCTGGGTGTTCCCGCACTTTATAAACAAAAGGGCTTTACCCCGCTCCAAGCAATCCGTTTCTTGCCTACTTTAGAATTAAATGGCATTGGCGGTGGCTACCAAGGGGAGGGCACAAAGACGGTCATACCATCAAAGGCTTTTGCAAAAATCACTTGCCGTCTTGTGCCTAATCAAGAGCCTGATAAGATTAAAAAGCTTGTTATGGATGCTATTAAAGAACGTTGCCCTAAAGGGGTCACGGTCAGAGAAAGCCATAAGGAACACAGCGGCACGCCTTATCTTGTCGTCCCACCTCATCGTCCCAATACTCCTAAGGATCAACCCAAAATTCTTGAGAAAGCCTTCGATGCCATTGATGAAAGCGTTAAAGCAGTGTTTGGCAAAAAGCCTTTGTATATAAGAGAAGGCGGCAGTGTGCCGATCATCCATAAGCTTAAGTGGGCAACAGGGCTAGATTCCATTATGCTAGGGCTCTACACGCCCTCGGATAACCTCCACGCACCAAATGAAAGTTTCCACTTGGATATGATGAAAAAGGGCATAGAGGTCTACAAAAAATTTCTCTGTTCGTTAGCGGGAGTATAAACACATATGTCAGAGGGCTACCTTTCTCCTAGCATCACACAAGGCCTGCTTAAAAAACTTGGCCATACTCCCAAGCGCAAATTAGGGCAAAATTTCCTCATAGATGCCAATATTGTACAAAAATCCCTGGCGCTAGCAGATGTGCACGAGGGCGATAGCGTTGTAGAAATTGGCCCTGGCCTCGGCACCCTCACAGGTGCTTTATTAAATAAAGGTGCTCGTGTTTACGCAGTTGAGTATGATACTAGGCTCTACAATCATTTAGAGGAATCTCTTTTACCAAAATACCCGGAATCCTTGTCACTTATCCACGAAGATGCTTTAAAGGCTCCATTGGCTAGCTTGCCACAAGAAACCGCACTTTATAAAATCGTAGCCAATTTGCCTTACGCCATATCGACACCGTGGTTAGAGAAAGTGCTTTCCGAACCCAATTTGCCGCAGTGTATTGTCGTTATGTTACAAAAGGAAGCGGCAGATCGCTTTACAGCGGAACCAGGCACAAAAAGCATGGGGGCTATCTCCATCTTTTTAAATACTGTTTATGAGCCTGTTGCTACCCACCCGGTCTCTCATAAATGTTTCTACCCCCAGCCGGATGTCGGTTCTGTATTACTGGCATTAAAGTTAAAAGAAAAACCGTTTATTTTTCATAAGGAAACAAAGCAACTCATCCGAGCATTCTTCACGCAACGAAGAAAACAAATCGGTGCCCTTATCCGTCAACATAAGGACGTTCCTCAATTAAGGGATTGGCAGGATTGGTTAGCAGCTAATAATTTAGCAGATAATCTTCGTTCCGAAGCGCTTCCTATAAAAGCTTGGCAGCAGTTGGATATAATCCTCTGCCAAAAATAATCCCGTTTACAAAAAGCGATTAACGGGTACACTGGGTAATTGGTTTAACTCATTATTTTTTATGAATACTGTCTTGTGGATATTTGTCGCCTTACTCGTTGCTAAACTCGGTACCGAGCTTTTTTTAGCAAAACTAAATGCAAACGCTGCCAGAAAGGCTAGGGGCCCAGTGCCGGATACGTTTTCTAGCTTTATCGACCAAAAAAAATACGACAAATCAATCGAGTATACCTTGGCCAAAAACACTTTCGGCCAAAAAGAAATGATCTATGATGCCGCTATCCTAGCCATTGTTGTCCTTTCTGGCATTTTACCTGTGCTCTATAATGCTGTTTCCGGGCTATTTGGCATGTCACTTTGGGCGCAATCAGCCACATTGATCACGGTTTTTTTAATCCTCAGTTTACCGAGCTTACCGTTTGAGTGGTATAACCAATTCAAGCTCGAGGAGCGTTTTGGCTTTAATAAATCTACTAAAAAATTGTGGATTACAGACAAGTTCAAAGGAATTGCATTATCGTATGTCCTAGGCGTTCCTATCATCTGGGTTCTATTGCGGTTCTTCCAAAGCTACCCGCAAACCTGGTGGCTGTGGGGTTTTCTGGCCATCTTCGCTTTCCAGATTTTAATGCTTCTGCTATACCCAAGGCTCATCTTGCCTTTATTTAATAAGCTCACCCCGCTGGAGGAAGGAGAAACTAGAGAGCGCCTTATGAACTTAGCTGACCGCGCTGGCTTTAAGGCTTCCACTATCGAGGTTATGGACGGCAGTAAGCGTTCCGGCCATTCCAATGCTTTTTTCACAGGCTTTGGTCGTTTCCGTCACATTGTTTTGTTTGATACATTAATGAAGCAGCTTTCCATCTCTGAGCTCGAGTCTGTTTTAGCCCACGAAATCGGTCATTATAAAATGGGGCACATTCCTAAGATGCTGGTTTTATCTGCCAGCTCATTGTTAATTACACTAGGGCTGATTGCGTTTCTGGTACAGCAAAACTGGTTCTACGAAAGCTTTGGTTTTGAAGCAGGCAACGGTATCGTCCCGGCTCTCCTTATATTCTCTTTGGTGAGCGGCCTGTTCACCTTTTGGCTCAAACCGTTTATGAGCATGTGGTCTCGTAAACATGAGTACGAAGCGGACGCGTTTGCTAAAAACATTATGGGAGGAGCAGATGACATGGTAAACAGTCTCCACAAACTGCATACAGAAAACCTCAGTAACCTCACGCCGCACCCACTTTTCAGCAAGTTTTATTATTCTCACCCAACACTCATAGAACGCGAGAAAGCGCTTTTAGCAGAATAAGGATTATTGCCATGAAACATTACCCCAAACACCTCGTTATTTCCCTGCTGTTCTTATTGCCTCAAGCACACACGCTCTTTGCAGAAACAGTCCGCCTGGCTACTTACAATGTTCAAAACTACTTGATAACAAGCCGAATGGTCGATGGGGTGTACCGTCAGGATTATCCGAAGCCGGAGGCTGAAAAAACGGCTCTTAGGGCGATTATAAAACGCGTTAACCCGGATGTTCTCGCACTTCAAGAAATGGGCAGTAAATCCTTTCTCTTAGAACTGCAACAGGATCTTGAAATCGATGGGGTCAATTACCCGCATTATGCTGTTTTGGAAGAAGACCCTGCTGGCCGCTATCTTGCTGTTTTGTCTAAAATTCCTTTCAATCACATTATCAAACATCAAAATATCGACTTTAAGTATCAAAACAAAGAGGCCGAAGTAAAAAGGGGTCTTTTGGAAGTTACTTTTTTGGATAACAATGATCAGGAATGGGGGCTCTTCGTTCTCCACCTCAAAAGCCGTTGGGAAAAAAATGATAAGGATCATCAGCATAACAAATTTCGCGCAAAGGAGGCCGCCGCCATCCGTAATCGTATACGAGAGCATTATCCTAAGTTAGAGCAGGGTAGGTTTGTGGTTCTGGGAGATTTTAATGATCATAAAAAAAGCAAAGCCCTCACGCGTTTCTTAAAAATAGGAAATCAACCTTACCTGCACCGCTTGATAGCACGCGACTCACGTAACGAGCTTTGGACATATTTCTACGACCGCGAAGCACGTTACGAAACGATAGACTTTATGCTCGTCTCCCCTGAATTACACACGCTTCTACCAAATCTTTCCGCTAACATAGCAGATACTCCGGATGCTTTAATCGCTAGCGATCACCGCATGCTTTATGTCGATCTCGAATTCCCGGATATTCCACAAGCTCAGCCCGCTCAATAAATAGATAATAAAAAAGACGCGCTCAAAACGAACGCGTCTTAGTTTATTAAAAGCTTCTCTAGAAACTTACAGAATTTCCTGAGGAACGTAATCCATTTCCATGTCTTCGTTAAACTGCTCGGGCACATAGTTATCGGCTACAGTTACAGGAACAACAGTTTCTTTAAATCCTGGAGCTGTGATAAAGAGCTTTCCTGCTCCAGCTTCACCGCCTTCGATGGTTGCGCTCACTGTTCTGGCACCTTCAGGGATGATCACTTCTTGCATAATCACGCTGTCGGGCACATCTGTTGTCACATCAATCATCAAGCCGCGCTTGGGTGCATCGTGGTCGATTTGGAAAAGCAAAATCATTTTTTCACCTTGTGCCACTTCAACTTTCTTTTGGTTCACTTGAATGCTGGAAGGGTCAATTCTTAGCGAACCAATGTGCATATTTCCTGTTCCGGAAATCAGGCTAACAGGATATGACTGATTGGCTTCAAGTGAAGGTACGATAAACATTAATGAATTGGGTGAGGTAAAGAAAGTGTCTGCCTCAACACCATTAATCGCAATCTTGTCGAACTCGGTAAAACCACGCCCCACAATAGAAATACGAGCACCAACAGGAGCACGAGAGGTGTCCATGGTTATAACATAGCGGTTAATAAGCTGCATTTCATACAACTCACTCTTTAATTCCTTTGGCTTGGATTTGCTTCCGTAGAGCACGTCATAATTTATTAAATAGTAATATTTCGCTTCGTTTTGATCCTCCGGCATATCATACTCGTAAACATAAATATTACGAGAACCTGGTTTTAAACTCATCGGGTGCTCCTGGCCATCAATGACAATCCTGGATTCCACAGTCGGGCGTATAACATCCGCGTCAGGTATGTGCGTAGACATACTCATAGCATAAATCCCGGACGGATTTTGTGGTACTTGCTTTGGTGTAAGGTTGGAAACAGTTGTGCCACAACCTGCCAACAAACCCACTGTTGCAAAGAGGGGTAAATTAAGAAATGACTTCCTTTTCATGATTTTTAGCATAGTATTGTTATTAACATTTTTAAATGACAGCGCAAGATCAAGTATTACAAAAAACTACGCTGGGTGTCTACACCCATGTTCCTTTTTGTGCCTCAACCTGCGATTTTTGCGCCTTCTACCAAAAGCAGCCCAATCGCGAGGAAATTAAACGCTATCTGCAGGGCATTCAAACCGAGTCCGATCTTTTTCTCAAAAACATCCCCGTAGATACCATCTTCTGGGGTGGGGGAACACCCGGCCTCCTCATGCCGAAGGACTTAGATGCCCTCGGCCAATCCATACTTAAAAACATTACAAACCGCCCCACGGAATGGACCATTGAGATGGCTCCTTCCACTGTAAAACCTGAAAAGCTAAAGGTACTCAAGGACCTAGGGGTCACCCGCATCTCCATGGGCGTACAAAGTTTTAATGCAAAAACCCTCGAAGGCCTAGGCCGTTTGCATTCCCCTAAGCAAGTCTACAAGGCTTGGGACTACATACAAGAAGCAGGCTTCCAGAATACTAACCTGGACCTCATTTTCGCCATCCCTGGGCAAAGCATCACGGAATGGCTTACCGACCTAAACGAAGCCATACGACTTTCCCCAGCTCATATTTCCACCTACTGCCTGACATTTGAAGAGGATACCAAGCTCTACGTAAAGCTCTCCCAAGGTAAAATAAAGCGCGATATCGACCAAGAAGCCAACCTCTACGAACGTACCTGGGACGTTTTAGAAAACAACGGTTACCGCCAATACGAGATTTCAAATTTCGCCAAGCCAAGCCAAGAATGCCAACACAACGTCCACACCTGGCAAATGCACGAATGGATTGGCATAGGCCCCTCCGCCAGCTCTCAATATCACAATAAGCGTTTTACAAACCCGGCCTCAATAGAAGAGTGGCTAAAAGGCATCGAAACGGGTAACCAAGCCTACATAGACACCGAAACCCTCACCGAAAATACCCTTGCGCTAGACTCTCTGATCTTCGGCCTCCGCATGAATACCGGAGTAAACCTTCCCGTGCTTCAGCAACGTTTCCCTCATTTCAATTGGCAACAATTAGATCATATCATACAAACCCTCACCGAATCCGAGCATTGCAACCTTACTCAAGAGAGCATTCTAAAACTCACCTCCACCGGCCGCCTCATGGCCGATTCTATTGCCAAGTATTTGATGGAAGAAATTGAGTAAGTAGATTGTTTTTGTAAAAATATTTTAGACATATTTAGATCTGTAGTATCAATACCGTTAAGATTTTATTTTGAGAGTAAATATTGACACTTAATACCAAAAGTGTCATTATTCCACGAAATATATCTAAAACATGTATAATTCATTGAATATCAGAAATAGTAACGATCTTAGTAGTAACAGCCAATTGGTTACAGAAACCGTGAGGTGTCACAGCTACCCGCTCAAACTAAGGTTGTCTAAAAATTCTAAAATTAAAAATTACTCCAAAAAAGAGATAGAAAAATTTGAAAATAAAGGTCTGCTCAATCGAAACGTAAGCATAATCAAGGAGCAATCCATTTCCCAACAAGAGGTCACCAATCCACAATCTAAAACATACGAACTCCTCTTAGATTATATCATGGGAGACGCTGAAATAGCCAAGGAGGATATCGTTCGGGAGCTTATTAAGCACTTTGATAATATCGATCTTCTTAAATCAAAGGACTACCAAGGCCACAATCCGCTTCACTGGGCTGCCGAAATTAACTCAAGCAAAGCTTGGATCATTTTTCGTAATATCCTAGATCAAGCAAAATCTCCTGCTCCGCTCCGTGAACAAAACCATTTTGAGGAAACCCCTTGGGATATCGTCCTTCAATCCACCGACCTCGAGTTCTTGGGAGATGTCCTCTTGGATGAACTCGCTCGCAACCCAAACTCCGCTATCATCAATAACCTCATCAAGCAGGATGGTTGCGAGATTAAAGATTATAAAAATAACGTAGAGTTTGTCTTTAAATACATAGAGCATCGTGCCGTTTTAGACGGAAATATATCAGTTATTAAAGACTGCCGGGATGAAGCTTATCAGAATTGGAAATTGCTCAAGGAGAATAAGGAGGCCGGCTGTGATGCTTTTATAAATAGTGCTGAATATAGGTCTATCCTAAAAGGATTTTTTGAATCTGACGAAACCAACGTGTTAGCACAACACTCGACTATCTCGATAAAAGAGCATATCCAAAAAGCACTAAATAACCCCAATTATACCGTAGGAGATGAATCGCTATCGAACCTCATCAACCATTTCCGCGAAGAGTATTCTGATTGGAGAGCCTATAAGCTCAATGACACGAAGGATTCCTACCAAATTGAGTATTTCATGCGCACGCCGGAATACCTCTCTTTGTTAAATAAAGTCATTACAGGAGGAAATGTCCTTGCCTTGAATTGTCTGAATAAAACAAGCAATCGTTGTTCTATCAAAGAACTCCTGGAGGATAAGTACACTGATCAAGCTGGTGTTAAATCCTGCGAGCTGTCGCTGTTTAAGCAAACAGAGGTTTATCGTTGCTTTATTGACCTAGGGTATGGGCACAATGATATTCTCAAGTTGGCAGAAAAGCATGTATTCGACATAGCGAGATCGGGTGCTCTGACAAATGTAACTAATCTCTTCATTGAAAAATTTGGGTATAAATTTAAGCAAATTGAGACGTTTATTTCCGTAGTAGATAATGACGGGCTTACGCCATTATATGTCGCAGAGATGGCAGGACACTTAGCTACATTCATCACTGGTCTCAAGTTAGAGGTTGATCCAATATTTAAATTAATTTCCAAGAAGCTTTGGTCTGGCGGGACAATTTTACATAATGCGGCGAGAAATGGGCACTTGGGTTCGGTCATCATCAGTCTCAAAAAAGTGGGTTTTGAATTCAAGCAATTACATTCATTGCTTTCCCTATTGGAAATTATGGAAACCCCAATGCACCTCTTGGCTAAGAACGAGGAGGAGCTGAAAAAGTTTATTATTGAATGCAAAGAAGCAGACTTCTCGATTGAAGAAATGTTTGAATTGCTTTCCGTGAAGGATATGTTTGGCCAGACACCCTTCCATAATCAAGCAAACAATGGGGAATCAACCAATCAACTAGAAGAAGACCGTTTCTTAAAGCAGCAACTCGGTCTTTTGTTTTCCAACTTGGTATAATGTTTGAGAACCATTAGGTTCTCATCCAAAACTTCGGTACCTCAATCTCGTTTGGGATGCCTACTGTCCTAGGCACTTATACTTGTGTACTCAATTGAATCCACAAACTATACAATACACTATTACCTCTCAAACTTCTTAAACACCAGCGCTGCGTTATGGCCGCCGAAACCGAGGTTATCGGATATCGCCACCTTCACATCGCGTTTCACAGACTTGTTTGGCACGTAATTAAGATCGCACTCAGGATCAGGATTACTGTAATTGATGGTAGGGGGAACATCACCTGTCTGAATCGCCATTGCGCAAGCAGCAGCTTCAATACCACCAGCAGCACCTAACAAATGTCCTGTCATAGACTTTGTGGAGCTGATCAATATATCCCGGGCTTTCTCTTCACCGAATGTCTTCTTAATCGCAAGTGTCTCAAACTTGTCATTATAAGGAGTAGAAGTACCATGGGCGTTGATATAGTCAACATCCTTGGCATCGACATCTCCATGTTTCATCGCAAGTTGTAAACATTTAGCCAGTCCCTTTCCTTCAGGATCCGGGCTGGTAATATGATACGCGTCACAGGTTGCACCATATCCTACAAGCTCACAATAAATGTGGGCTCCACGGGCTTCTGCATGCTCCAAGGTTTCTAAAAGAAGAACACCGGCACCTTCACCCATTACAAAACCATCTCTTGTGGCATCAAACGGCCTGCTCGAAGTATCGGGATTGTCATTATAAGACGTACTCATCGCCTTCATCGCGCAAAAACCGGCAAATCCGAGTTGCGTAATAGCAGCTTCACTGCCACCGGCCAGCATCACATCAACATCCCCGCTGCGCAGAAACTTTAATGCCTCGCCAATAGCGTGTGTACCTCCAGCACAAGCACTGACAACCGAAAAATTCGGTCCTCTCGCACCCATCTCTATCGCAACCACACCAGATGCAATGTTTGCAATCAAACAAGGAATCATGAACGGGGATACCCGCCTGGGCCCACGTTCAAATAATGTCCTGGATTGCTTTTCAATCGTACCCAAGCCACCAATGCCAGAACTAACAAGAACCCCGAAACGCTCAGGATCAACACTGGTCTTGTCTAGTTTCCCATCAGTCATCGCAAGCTTTGCAGCCGCCACCGCAAAATGCGTATAGCGGTCATTGCGTTTGACCTCTTTGGGATCCATATATTGCGCTGGATCAAAATCGTTTACTTCGGATGCAACCCGGCATGGGTAATCTGACGCATCAAATTGCGTCACACTACCTATACCAGATTTTCCTTTTACTAAACTATCCCAGTAAGCATCAATACCTATTCCAATGGACGTTAGGACACCAATGCCAGTCACCACTATTCTTTGTTTTTCAGGCAACACAGGTCAAATTCTTATAAATTAATTAAGCTTTTGTAGATGCTTTTTCATTGATGTACGTAACAACGTCACCAACGGTCTGCAACTTCTCAGCGTCACTCTCAGGAATTTCGCCTTGAATTTCGTCTTTGAACTCTTCCTCAAAAGCCATAACGAGCTCTACTGTGTCTAAAGAATCCGCACCCAGGTCATCCAAAAAGGAAGCTGCAGGAACGACTTGTTCTTCATTCACATTGAGCTGATTCACAATGATTTCTTTTACTCTATCTTCTATGCTTTTATTTGACATAACCAATTTATTGTTTGATTAGAAATTTTTTTTCACTTAAATATCTACTACATATACATCCCGCCGTCAACCGAAAGAACTTGCCCTGTTATATAGCCCGCTTCCTCAGAGGCAAGAAACTTTGCAGACTCTGCAATGTCAGCCGCTGTACCCATTCGTTTAAGGGGGATAATCTTTTTCAATTCATCAGTGATTTTTTCACCTAGGACACTTGTCATGTCTGTTTGAATAAACCCTGGCGCAATCGCATTTACTGTTATCTGCCTTGCCGCTACTTCTCTAGCCAAGGATTTTGTAAAACCGAGCATCCCAGCTTTTGCCGCACAATAGTTCGCCTGCCCGGCATTGCCCATTAGCGCTACAACTGAGGATACATTCACGATACGTCCCCAACGCTTCTGCGTCATAGGGCGTAACAATGCTTTTGTCCAATAAAATACACTGTTTAAGTTTGTCTGTATGACCGCATCCCAATCTTCTTCAGACATACGAACTAACAAACCATCACGAGTAATGCCTGCGTTATTGACTAATATATCAATACACTCGTGCTCTTTTAAAATGTCCGCGCATGCGGCATTAACCGCTGCACTATTGCCTACGTCTACTTTTAGCGCAGCCGCTCGCCCGCCGGATTGCTTAATCTCTTCAGCAACCGCTTCACAGGTAGCAGATTGGCTCACGCAGATCACGTAAACGCCTGCTTTAGCCAATTTAAGCGCGATCTCTTTGCCGATCCCTCGGCCAGCTCCCGTTACTACTGCTTTTCTATCGATAAACGTTAAAGACATATTGAACCTTTTTATATTTTTATGAAAAAAACTCAACTATAAAGTTTAATAAACATCCTTTACGTAGCGTTTTTCCTTCTTCAACTCACGTATGTAGGCTTTTGCCTCATCTTCAGAGAGGTTTCCTTCACGTTCACAAATTTTATGCAATGCAGCATCTACATCCTTAGCCATGCGCTTTGCATCCCCGCAAACATAAAAATAGGCGCCTTTATTTAGCCATTGCCACAATTCCGGAGCACTTTCCAGCATGCGATCCTGTACATATATTTTATGAGCCTGATCCCGAGAAAAAGCCAAATCTAGCCGGTTTAACGTACCTTCTTCTAAGTATTTTCCCCAATCCGCACTATATAAATAGTCGTATTGAGAGGTTCTTTCGCCAAAGAATAGCCAATTGCGCCCGCTCGCTTTCTTATAGGAGCGTTCTTGCATAAACGCTCTAAAGGGCGCAATCCCTGTTCCTGGGCCGACCATAATCACGTCTACGCTGTCGTCTTCAGGGAGTCTAAAATGGTGCGATTTGGATAAAAATATCGGCAGGCTAGGGGAGTTTAATGCTTTCCTATCGGCCAAATAACATGTGGCGACGCCTTCACGATCTCTCTGGTTGGTCTTATAACGTAAAACGGCTACCGTCAAATGCACTTCATTCGGGTAACAATGGGGAGAGGAAGCGATCGAATACATACGGGGAACTAGCCGTCTCATATGATCCACAAGCTCTTGTGGCGTAACTTTTAGAGAGGGGTACTCCTCAAGGAGATCCACATACTCACGTTCTTCCAAGTAGGTTTTTAGCTGCTCTTTATTTTCTGGCAATAAGAGTTCTCTTATCTGTTCTCGTTCAATCAGGCTGCCTTCTTTTTCTTTCAAGAACTCCATAAACTTCCTCGTTGGCTGTGCCAAGGAGAGCTTGTCTAGAAGCGCTGTAAAAATATCTATAGGCTCATCCATTTTAGGGAGCATTACTGGCTCTTTACCTGTAAACCCAAGCGCATCTAAAATCTGCCGAACAATAACAGGGTCATTCTCGCAATAAATACCAATTGAATCACCCGCTTCATATTGCAAGCCGCTTCCTGAAAGATCTATAACGCAGTGTATCGTCTCTTTATCCCCACCGGGCGCATTTAATAAATAACGTTCCGTTATCTTCGCGAGAAACGGATTGTCCTTATCATAACCCTCAACACACTTCGAATCATCCACCATCACTTGCATAATTACCCCTTCAATTTTTTTTTCACAACAATATTAAATCGCATTCACAACAGAAAATGGCAGCGCGTCTATTGATTGCATGCGTTTCATAATCGTATTAAAAATGCTTGCTTCATCTAAGCCGTATTTTGTTCGCAGATCGCCCACGGAGGTCGCGTGCTCAATAAACTTATCCGGCCAACCGATACGTTCCACGGGCACTTGAATGTCTAGCTCTTGCAATGCTTCCATCACTGCTGATCCAAAACCTCCCATAACAACATGGTCTTCCATGGTAACAACAAGGGAGACATCTTGGGCTTTTTCTTTCAAAGTTTCTTTGTCCATCGGCTTCACAAAGCGCGCGTTTACAACACATACACTAATGCCGTATTCCTTATGCAATTTTTCTGCCATCCTTTGGGCAATGCTTACCATCGGGCCTAATGCCCATATCAAAACATGCTTTCCTTCTCGTACAACTTCTGCTTTACCTATTTTTAACACTTCTGGCTCTGCTTTCATGACTACACCTTCTCCTGCACCTCTAGGATAACGTATAAAGGCGGGTCCATTATGCTCAAGACCAGTTTTTACCATATCTTGTAGCTCATCTTCGTCTTTCGGTTGCATAACAACCGCATTGGGCACACAGCGTAAATAGCTTATGTCAAAAAGCCCATGGTGTGTGGGTCCGTCATTCGCGGAAAGCCCGGCACGGTCCATACAAAATAAAACGGGGAGGTTTTGTAAGCAAATATCGTGTATAATTGGGTCAAATGCGCGTTGCAGGAAAGTTGAATAAATCGCGCAAACGGGCTTCATTCCTTGGGTAGCCAGGCCTGCCGCAAATATTGCCGCATGCTCTTCGGCTATACCGACATCAAAAAATTGTTTCGGGCAGCTTTCTTTTAAAAGAGAGAGGCTGGTTCCCGTTGGCATAGCTGCGGTAATCCCAACAATTCTTTCGTTCTCTTTGGCATACCTTGTCAGCGTCCGTCCAAAAACTTCTTGATACGCTGGAGCTTGCTCGCCGGACGACTTCGTCTTCCCTGTCTCTCTATCAAAGGCGCCTGTGCCATGAAACTTCTCAGGGTTATTGATAGCGACATCGTACCCACGGCCCTTTTGTGTTAATACATGTAACACGATCGGCTCAGTGGACTCTTTGCAAAACTCCATATATTGGTGCAATAACTCTATATCATGACCGTCAATTGGCCCTATATAGCGTATGCCGTATTTTTCAAAGAGAGAGGAGGGTACAAAAAAGTCTTTCGTCTCTTTCTTGGCCTTGGAACCAAATTTAATAATCGACTCTCCCCCTGGAATCGTATGCAGGAAGGACTCTAAATCCTTATGCAAACGATTATAAACCGGATTTGTGATCAGTTCATTTAAATACTTCGCAATCGCCCCAACATTCTTTGCGATCGACCACTCATTATCATTTAAAACAATAACCAACCGTTGTGTGGATGTAGCCACATTATTCAAGGCCTCCATCGTTATCCCACAAGTCAACGCCGCATCGCCAATAACAGCAACAACATGCTCATCTGTACCTTTAAGATCACGCGCGCTAGCCATCCCCAAAGCAGCAGAAAGGCAAGTTCCCGCGTGCCCTGCTCCGAAACAATCATGCGGGCTCTCTTCACGGTTCGCAAAACCGGAAACACCTTTCGTCTTTCTTAAATTATCAAAATCAGCACCCTTTCTGCCGGTCAAGAGCTTATGAACATAGCATTGGTGCGATACATCAAATACAAATTTATCTACCGGGCTATTAAAAATACGATGTAATGCGATCGTCAACTCAACAACGCCCAAATTTGGCCCAATATGGCCACCATTCTGCGAGGTAGTCTGAATAATGCGTTCACGTATCTCCTCCGCCAATGTCTCCAATTGACCCATTTCCAGGCTTTTTAACGCTTCAACCGAATCTATTTTTTGCAACAAAGACATTACTTTTCTTCTTCCTTTTCAAAGGGTTCTAAAATGATACCTTGGCCACTTTCCGAAGCCTTTAAAATCTTCAACTCAGCGTCTTTTAGCTGTTCCTGGCAAGTCCCCAGCAGTTTTTTCCCTTTCTCATACTGGCTAACCAACTTCGCCAACGGCACATCTCCTTGCTCCATAGCTTCAATAAGCACCTCTAACTCCTCGAGTGCTTTCTCAAAACTCATCTCCGCCTTAGCTTTCTTTTCTGCCATAAACCTGCTCCTTAACGCACAAAATACTAAGCCATATTTCCCCAAAGGCCAAGAATATTTATAAAAACATATCACAGTAAGAAGATCCAATCGCTTTGTTTAACCTAGCGCCTCGACTACTCCACAATCTTACCATAATGCAACACCAGCTTCTTGTCGGTCATGGCTGCAAATCGTTGATTATGGGTGACTAATAAAAGACTTCTGTTGTCTTTTTTGCACAGGTCTAACAATATCTGCATGATCTCCTCACCGTGGCGTTCATCAATACTGCCGGTGGGTTCGTCTGCAATAATTATTCTGGGCTCGTTAATTAAGGCACGTGCAATCGCTACTCGTTGAGCTTCCCCCCCGGAAAGCTTACCGGTAGAATGGCGCAAACGATCTTTCAGGCCCACGCGTACTAATAGCTCTTCCGCGCGTTCTTTATCTTCCTTGCGTATCCTCCCTAAGATACGACGCGGCATCAGGACATTTCCAAGCACGTCTAACTCGGGTATTAAATAATATAGCTGGAAAACAAATCCTATAAACTCAGCTCGTCTTTTAGCAACTTCCCCACGCGAGCCATTGTTAACTTTTACTCCGTCCCAAAAAACACTTCCGGAGTCCGCCTCTTCTAGCATTGATAATATATACATCAATGTCGTCTTACCCGCGCCGGATTCCCCTGTAATGCTTACGCTCTGGCCACGTTTCACTTTTAGGTGCACGCCGCGTAACACTTCTATTTTTGCATGCGCTGCTGGAAAACTTCGTACAATATCGGTTGTTTCTATAACATTGATATCACTCATTACGTAAGGCCTCCGATGGTTTCATCCGCGCAGCTCTAAGCGCAGGGAGTAAGCCGGCTAACGTGGAAATGATTAATGTAGCTATAATAACTTTTACAAAATCGCCTGTCATATAAACCGCAGGAATATCCGAAAACTCATAATACATCTGAAATGCTGCCTCACTATGCGTGAGATGGGCAAACCACTGAACAATCGCGTTTCTGTAACTAACGGCCAATATCCCCAACCCGATTCCTAAAAATGTTCCTACAAAACCAATAAACAATCCTTGTAAACAAAAGCATGCCGCACATTGCCAGGGCTGACCTCCAATAGCGCCTAATAAACCGATCTCTCTTGTCTTCCTAACAACAGAGGCCATCAGGGTACTTGCGATTGAAAAGGATGCTACTAGTATTATAAACAAGATAATAAAGAACATCACCGTCTTCTCTAGGTTTAATATAAACAACAGGTCGCGGTCGCTTTCCGTCCAGGGGTAAGCATGTAAATTCTCGGGCAATTGAAAGTTAAGCTCCTGCACCGCGTCATTCAAGTCTTCACCGTTTTTAAGCATAACACTGATGCCATGGACAGAATCACCCATGCCGTACAGCTCTTGCATCAAGCGTAAAGAGGTAATCATCGAGTTCCCGTCCACTCGAGACCATCCTGTTTCAAAAATTCCGGCAACGGTTAACTCCCTTGGCAGGAGCACATCATTCTCCTTCATCCGGTACAGCATAAGGGGGGTGTATAAGTCAACGGTAGAGTCGATTGATGCGCCTAATGTATTGGCTAATCCAGAACTTAAAAATACGGACTCGTCATCCAAATTCGCCAAGGCTCCTTGAATCAAAAACTCATCTATCGCTAATACATCGCGTTCACGACTCAAGTCCATCCCGCGTACTTGGGGAAATGTGGGTATGTTACCGTGTTGTACCATCACCATGCCGTAGGCGTAGGGTGATGCCACTTTCACAAAACGCTGCCTTTCAATCAGGTCTAAAAGTAATGGATAATCCTGAATAAATGCTTCGCCTTCAATTCTTATATCCCCATTAAGGTCTTTCATCGCCTTGGTGATTTCGTGCGAAAAGCCGTTCATCACTGTTTGCACTATAATCAATACCATGACACCAAGCGTCACTCCCAAAACAGACACAATCGTAAAAAAGGGTACTCGTTTTCCGGTAGGGAAAAGTTGTTTTAATGCAAGGTAAGAATACCAATTCATGTCTTCAATTACGCAATCGGCTTAAGGGTAGGGAATAGTATAGTATCACGAATATTGCTAGCACCCGTCAACAATATTACTAATCGGTCAATTCCTATGCCCATACCGCCTGCAGGGGGCATGCCGTATTCCATTGCCTCGACAAATTCGTAATCCACTTTCTGTATCTCTTCTCCCGCTTGTGCTTCAAACATCTTTCGCTGTACAAACGGGTCATTCTGCTCCGAGTACGCCGGTGCAATCTCTTGCCCATTAATGCAAAGTTCAAACACGTCAATCACACTTGGGTCTTCTTGGTTGATTTTTGCCAATGGACATACTTCTTTTTCAACATGTGTCACAAAGGTCGGTTGTATCAACTTTGGTTCAATCACTTTTCCGAAAATGGTATTTGAAATCTCGTAATCTTCTAACTTCGGGTCAACGTAAACACCTAGCTGCTCACACACTTTTAGCTTCTCTGCTTTTGTGCGGCTAAACCAGTCCGGATCCTTGACTGTTTCAATAATAATGTCCTTATAACGCACTTCTCTCCATTTGCCGCCCAGCTCGATAACATCGCCATTAGGTTGGGTAATTGAGGTCGTTCCCAATACGTTTTTACAGAGGTGCTGTACAAGGTCATACACCAAAGTCATCATACCGCGGTAATCCGTATACGCTTGGTAGACCTCTAGCATCGTAAACTCCGGATTATGCTTTCTGGAAAGGCCTTCATTGCGGAAATTGCGTCCTATCTCAAACACGCGGTCAAAACCGCCTATCAAGACTCTTTTCAAATAAAGCTCAAGCGATATGCGTAAATAAAAATCGTGGCTAAGCGCATTCATGTGTGTCACAAAGGGTGTTGCCGCTGCCCCACCGGGTACGCTCTGCAAACAGGGTGTCTCGACTTCGACAAACTCTTTATTCCATAAAAACTTGCGTATTTCTTCAATAATACGGCTCCTGGTGATCATCCTCGCTCTTGAATCTTGATTAACAATCAAATCCAAATAACGGTGGCGGTAACACTGCTCACTATCGGTCAGACCATGCCACTTCTCAGGTAATGGTCTCAATCCTTTGGCCACTAATCGGTACTCCGTGGCGCGTATGGTGATCTCACCGGTCTTAGTCTTAAACAAAGGCCCTTTTGCTCCGATAATGTCCCCAATGTCCAGTTTCTTAAAGTCATTGTACGCTTCCTCGCCAATCTCATCGCGTTTTACGTAAAGTTGTATCTGCCCGTCTCTGTCTTGAATTTTTATAAACGAGGCTTTTCCCATCACACGAAATACCAATATCCGCCCAGCTACGGATACAATTGGGCTCTGCTCTTCATCTTCATTATATAAAGCGGTTGCTTGCTCGCTGGTATGCTCTTGATCCCAGTTAGCATAGAAGGGATCAATCCCTTTTGTTCGCATTTCCTCTAGCTTGGCTTTGCGAATGGCATAAAGTTCATTGGTCTCTGCCTCATGCGAGGCTCCGGATGTTGATTCAGCTTGTATATTATCGCTCATAATTTTCCTATATTCTTATAGCCCATTTGCGTACTCTCCCCAAGCAAATTCTTATAAAAAGTAATAACCGTTGAGCTACCAAAAAGCACTTATAACTGTATTCGAAAATCAATTACATCAAAGAGTCATAAGCAAAAAAATACTACTCAAATGATCACTAATTGATCTTTAATACTGCAAGAGGTATTCATAATGAACGTAAGTTCACTAAGAAGGCTGGTGTTTGTTCCAGGTGGAACAAACGGCCGTTTTTATGCATAACATTTAGCGAGATAAATATCAAAAAAGAAGGAAATTAAAAACTCGAAAAACCCTTCACGTAGAATAATTATACCCAGTTGACGTAAAAAGAGATCTTTACTAAGATGAAGTAAAACAACAAAAAGCGCGGCTTAACGAGACAAGCACCAGCTCTTCCAGTGCATAATTTATAACGAGTTAATCCAATTACTCCTGCTCTAGCAACGAAGTCAATTTCGCTTCCTGATCCGCCATTTGCAGCGCTAAGACTAAATCATCAATATTGCCTTCCAAAATGCTGGGCAAATCATGAGAAGAAAACCCTATGCGGTGGTCTGTCAATCGGCTTTGTGGGAAGTTATAGGTTCTAATGCGCTCAGAGCGGTCACCGGAGCCTACTTGGCTCTTGCGGTTCGCGGCATACTTAGCCCTTTCTTCTTCTTCTTTTTGCTTCAACAAGCGAGAGCGTAGCACTTTTAAGGCTTTAGCCCGGTTTTTTATCTGCGAGCGCTCATCAGCACAGAAGACCATTATACCGGTTGGTTTGTGTAACATCTGTACGGCTGAGTCCGTTGTATTAACGCCTTGCCCGCCGGGTCCACTGGCTCGGCATACGCTCACTTCAAGGTCTGAAGGGTCAATATGTATGTCTACTTCTTCAGCTTCAGGCAAAACTGCTACCGTAGCAGTCGAGGTGTGTATTCGTCCTCCTGATTCTGTTACAGGTATGCGTTGCACGCGGTGCACGCCACTTTCAAATTTTAGAGTCTTGTAAACTTCATCACCTTTTACCAAAAAGGAAACTTCTTTAAAACCACCGCATTCGGATGCACTCGAGCTCATCGGCTCTATTGTCCATCCTTTAATTTCAGCGAATCTCGTGTACATGCGGCATAGATCTCCAGCAAACAAGGAGGCTTCGTCCCCGCCAGCTCCGGCTCTTATCTCTATAATGGTATTTCTGGAATCGCTAGGGTCGGGGGGAATCATGGCGAGAAGCACATCTGTCTTCGCTTTTTCAATTCGCTCGGGTAGGGTAGCGATTTCCTCCTGTGCTAATTCTTTTAGCTCTGGGTCAGCGTTGGGGTCATTAATCAGCTCGTTGTTCTCGGCTTCTTCAGCGACTAGTTTTTCTAAATTATGATACAGCCCTATCAAATCCATTAGCTTTTGGTGCTCTCGGCTTACTTCGGCGGCTTTACGCTGGTCTGAATAAAAATCAGATGCTGTCATCAGGTCGTCTAGCTCTTTAAGACGCTTCTTAAATGGCCCTATGTCTGGTATGCCTTTCATGTGTAATGAGAAATTTTGTTGTTTAAATCTTAAAAGTTATCTTAAATATTATTATTAGCCGCTATACATAGCCTATGTCTGATCATATAACACACAGCCTTCATACTCAGAACATCGTTGCCTGCATTTGGGACTTTGATAAAACACTTATTCCCGGATACATGCAAGCGCCTTTGTTTAAGCATTATAACATTGATGTCAAGGCCTTCTGGAAGGAGGTGAATATGTTGCCCGAACTTTATGGAAAAAGGGGCTGCCATGTCTCTAAAGATACCGTCTACTTAAACCATATCCTGAGCTTTGTTCGCAATGGGCCCATGCGGGGGCTCAATAACCAGAAACTGTTTGAGCTGGGCTCAGAACTGGAATTCTACCCGGGCTTACCTACCTTTTTCCAGGATCTTCGTAGCGCTATCGAAGCTAAACCGGAATACGCTAAACATGATATCCGCCTGGAGCACTACATCATCAGTACCGGCCTGGCTCAAATGATCAAGGGGAGCAAAATCGCCCCTTATGTTGATGGTATCTTTGGTTGTGAGTTTATCGAGGATCCTTTTCCTCCTTACTTCTCCCGTCAAAAGGAGTTTGAGCTCGATCACTTTCCTAAGGAAATTTCGCAGATCGGTGTCATGGTAGACAATACCATAAAGACGCGTTTCGCTTTCGAGATCAACAAGGGTACTAACAAAAATCCGATTATCGATGTAAACGCAAAAATGCGCCACGAGGATCGCCGTATTCCCATTTATAACATGATTTATATTGCCGATGGCCCGAGCGATGTCCCTGTCTTCTCGGTCATAAAACATCAGGGAGGTAAGACATTTGCTGTCTACGACCCAGATAACGAGGAGGAATTCGCCCAAAATGACGAACTTCTCCAAACACAACGCATCCATGGCTACGGCCCCGCCGATTATCGCCCTAAAACTTCTACATCTCAGTGGATCACCCGTCACCTAAGTAAAATATGTGATCGCATCGTAAAGGAGCGCGAGGTGGCCCTCCAAAACAGGGTAAATGAGCCACCTAAACATATCCATAAAAAGGAGCTGCTGCCTGAGGAAACAGACTCTCCTCATTCTTCCCATCAGCAAAGTCTATTTTAATCAATTTATTCAGCGCGGCTTACTTCATTTTTCTTAACAGGAAAACGATCTATCGACACAAAGAAGTTGCCAAATTCCGTTTCATGAGCCAATATCACTCGAATGGCAAAAGGTATTTTATTTTCCGGACAAGGCGCACAACAAGTCGGCATGGGGCATGAGGTTTACGAAAAAAACCCTATCGCAAAAAAACTCTGGGATCAGGCAAATGACATCCTGGGTTTCGATCTCAAGCAAATCTGTTTCAACGGCCCAGAGGATCAACTCACCCAAACCAAAATTTGCCAACCAGCTCTCTACGTCCATGGCTATGCCCTCTACCAAGTTCTTAAATTGGAGGACGTTCGTGTTGCTTCAGGTCTCAGCTTGGGGGAACTCACCGCACATGCTGCTGCCGGTACCTACGATTTTGAAACAGGGCTTCGCATAGTAGCCGAGCGTGGTCGCTTAATGCAAGAGGCTTGCGAGGCTTCCAATGGTTCTATGGCCAGTGTTATCGGCGGCAAAATAGAGGATATCGAAATCCTCTGTGAGCGTAACGATGTTCAAATCGCTAACTTAAACAGCCCTGGCCAGGTCGTCATTTCGGGCGACAAACAAAAAATTGAAGCAGCCATTGCAGATGCCGCAAACTTTGAATTCAAACGTGTCATTCCTTTAAATGTTGCCGGTGCCTATCATAGCCGCCTTATGCTGCCAGCGTGCAAACCGTTTGAATCTTTCCTAGCAAATATCGAGTTTAAACAGCCTAGAATGCCCGTTTTTTCAAACACAACCGGTGCCGATATCTCAGAACCTGCCAAAATAAAGGAGGCTCTCGTAAAGCAAATCGTTTCTTCCGTTCGTTGGGAGGAATGTATGCTCAATGCCGCCAAACTTGGTGTAAGTGAATTTTATGAATGCGGACCGGGCAAGGTCCTCAAAGGGCTTGCCAAACGCATTGATCCGAATATATCGGTCCACTCCGTTAATAATTATGAGGACATTTCGTCCATATGCGCTCAAACCGTATAATATAAGTACATCTATTTTTTATGCAAGACACCGACTATATCAGGAATTTTTGCATCATCGCTCATATCGATCATGGCAAAACGACTTTGTCCGATTGCCTTTTGGAAACGACGCAAACGGTCGCCCAGCGCCAAATGAAAGAGCAATTGCTCGACTCTATGGATCTGGAACGAGAAAAGGGGATCACCATCAAGTGCCACCCTGTTTCCATGTACTACACGGCCAAAAATGGCAAAAAGTATTTGCTCAATTTGATAGACACTCCTGGGCACGTGGACTTCTCCTATGAGGTCTCCAGAAGCTTGACAGCTTGTGAGGGTGCCTTGTTGCTCGTTGATGCCGCACAGGGCATCGAAGCACAAACAATCGCAAATGCCCACCTGGCAATAGACCAAGGCTTGGATGTGGTTCCGGTCATTAATAAAATTGACCTCCCAAGCGCTCGCCCAGATGTTATTAAAAAGCAGCTCGAGGATATCTTAGCTATACCAGCAGATGATGCCATCTTGGCCAGCGCTAAAAGTCGCATCGGTATCGATGAAATCCTGGAAATGATCGTCCATAAATTTAAGAAGCCTCGCGGCCTGGACTATCCAGCCACCCGCGCCCTGATCTTCGATTCCAAATTTGATACCTACAAGGGTGTGATCTGTTACGTACGTGTCTTCTCCGGCACCCTCAAAGCAGGTGACGAAGTCCTCATGATGAGCCATAAGCTCAAAACAATCGTTAAAGAGGTCGGTACATTTGCCCCTCACATGCATAAAGAAGATGCGCTCACTCCAGGCATGGTAGGTTATGTTGTGACGAATTTAAGAGAAGTATCCGAGATTAAAACAGGGGATACTATTACCCTTACATCGAACCCTGCCAAGGAGATGTTACCCGGTTATAAAGAAGTGCGCCCCTTAGTATTTAGCGGAATATACCCCCTAGACACCTCTGAATATGTAAAACTTAAAGCGAGTTTAGAGCGACTTCAGCTAAATGACTCCTCTTTGGTCTTCCAGCCCGAAAGTTCTATAGCCCTTGGATTCGGCTTCAGATGCGGCTTCCTAGGCCTCCTGCACATGGAAATCGTTCAAGAACGTATCCGCAGAGAGTACGACATAGATATCATAAATACCTATCCCAGCGTAGTTTACAAAGTAACCACCACAGACGGCAGAACCCTAGAGGTAGACAACCCTGCCCACCTCCCGGAACCCACTCACATAGCGGAAATCCAGGAGCCCGTCATCCGCGCAAACATCCACACGCCCAATACATACATCGGGGACATCCTAGCCCTGATCAGTGAAAAGCGCGGCGTCTGCGACCACACCGAAACCATCGATGACACCCGTATTTTACTGGTCTGCAACCTCCCTCTCAACGAAATCCTAGTCGATTTCAACGACCGACTAAAGAGCATCACTCGAGGCTACGGCTCTATGGACTACGACATGAGCGGGTACCAAACCGCCAACCTAGTTAAAATGGAGATCATGGTCCATGGTGAGCCTGTAGATGCCTTTTCATCTATCGTAGACCGAGACAAAGCAGAGTCCAGGGGTAGAGCTATCTGCGAGCGTCTCAAAGAGCTTCTTCCACGCCAAATGTTCCAAATCCCAATCCAAGCGGTTGTAGGAAGCAAAGTGCTTGCAAGGGAGACACTAAGCGCTGTGCGTAAGGATGTGACCGCCAAATGCTATGGTGGAGACATTACGCGGAAGAAGAAGCTTCTAGAGAAGCAGAAGCGCGGGAAAGAGCGTATGAAGCAGATTGGCAAAGTTTCTATTCCGCAAGATGCGTTTATTAAAATTCTGAAATCTAATACCTAAAATGTTTTTTAAAAGTTCCCCGCGTAAAAAGTTGATTAAGCAGGCAGAGACCACTGTTCACCTGGCCAAGAAGGTTTTGGCTTATAGAAAGGATGTACTCGATCCGGCTGATGTTGAGTCTATCACTCGCCTGAGGGGGGAGTTGTTGAGACTTAAAAAGGATAAGGGGAGTACGGGAAAAGCGCTAGAGCAGGCCAATAGAGAGCTGGATAAGGTTTTAAAAAAATGTGGCGGCACAATCTATCCTGTAACGTTCTGGAGCGAGAATGTGGAAATGATATTGGTCGCCGCGATACTGGCAATCGGGATTAGAGCGTTTTTCTTTCAGCCGTTTGAGATCCCAACGAACTCAATGTACCCCACTTATAATGGCATGACATCCCAGGTATACACCGCTTCTGATGAGGAACCTGGATTAGCAAAGAGATTTATTCGAGCAATTACGCTTGGTTCAAGCCACTATAATGTTACAGCGCAGACTGCAGGCCAAGTTAGCATCCCTATCTTTGATAGAAGTGATGCTCTTAATATTGTGCGTTATGAGAAGGTAGGAGGGCGTAAGTGGTTTGGGCTGTTGCCTGCTGCTATGCGGGAGTATACGCTTTATGTAAACGGCCAGCCGCTAGCTATTAAAGTACCTCTGGAGTTTTCATTGGATGAAACCATCCGCAAGACGTTTTTCCCAAAGGATTTGACGTTATCAAAAGCCATTACAAGAGCAGCAGAAAGAGGTGAAATCGCTTACTCTCCCCAAGGGCTGATGATTAATACGAATCAGGCAGTTGAGGAAGGGAAGACCGTCCTTGCCTTTGATCTCCTCGCAGGAGACAAGCTCTTTGTAGACCGTATTACATATCACTTCAAGCGACCTAAGATCGGGGATCCCTTTGTTTTTCGAACCATAAATGTTCCAGGACTACGAGGAGAGGACAAATACTACATCAAGCGCCTCGTAGGGCTTCCAGGCGACATTCTAGAAGTGAAAGAGCCTGTATTATACCGCAACAGCAGTCCCATAGAGGGCGCTGCAGCCTTCAACTACAACGCCAATCTGGAAGGCGAATACAGGGGCTACGGAGCCGATAGACGCTTAGCTAGTGGACTACAAGAGATCGTGCCAGCGAATAGCTTTTATGCAATGGGCGATAACTCGCACTTCAGCGCAGATAGCCGCTACTGGGGGTTTGTACCCGAACGGGAAGTTGTAGGCAAGGCTGGATTTGTCTTCTACCCGTTCTCGAAACGCTGGGGATTGGCAAAATAGCGTAGGACCCCATTAATGCTTAATTGTAGCTTATATATTTTTTAGGCATATTCATGGACCAATTACCGATGAAATGGCTACAAAATAGGATTTTACACGCTGTTATCACGCCATTTGTTAGGCATTAAAAGGGGTGTTTGTTTCACCTGAAACAAACGTTGGCCGACCAACTGAACATATGAGCACTTAAAAGTCGCCTATAGAGTTGGTTTGATAGTAGCAGAAGGCAATTAATGTTTAACTTCGAGTTATCTATTTTTTGAAAATATCTATAGATAATCGATTCATTAAACAGATAAGAAAACAGCATTTAACACGCCATTTTTTAGCATTAAAAAGGAGGGTTTGTTCCACCTGAAACAAAGAATGGCCGACCAGCTGAACGTAAGATCACTAGATCGCGGACTGAGAAATTATTTTGCTAAATAAAAGGAAACTATTTTTTGCTCGAGCTGCGTAAAAAATAATCTTTTTGTGAGGCCTTGTGTGTGATAATGTAGTTGCTTTGTTTATCTATGTTTGGCAATTTAACAGTTGTGTGGAAGTTATGAGCGGAGAAAGTGACTCTAGCCTTACGAGTGAGCGTGAGGAAAAAAAACCTGTTCAGGACTTAGAAATTAAGGACGCGAGCCTTATTTTTAACTCAATTTGGCAAGAGCTTGCCATGGAAGCAGGCGGGGAGCAGCACCTAAAATTCTCTAAGGAGATATTTTGGCTCAACGGCGCTCCAGGCGCGGGGAAGGGCACCCATACCAAGTTTATCATGAAGTACAAGGAATTGTACGAAGCGCCGATAGTTGTGAGCGAGCTGTTAAAAAGCGAAGAGGCACGCAAGCGTATGGATGCCGGTATTTTGGCGGGGGACAAGGAAGTGATTAATCTTGTGCTGCGTAAACTATTGGATCCGATTTATGAAGATGGTGCGATTGTGGACGGGTATCCAAGGACGATGGTTCAAG
Source organism: Verrucomicrobia bacterium CG1_02_43_26 (assembly GCA_001872735.1). Classification (NCBI taxonomy): domain Bacteria; kingdom Pseudomonadati; phylum Verrucomicrobiota; species Verrucomicrobia bacterium CG1_02_43_26. Next base: position 42,652 of record MNWT01000019.1, read on the forward strand.
TGGAGTGTTTGAAACTGTTTCATAATAAATTAAGCGCTATAAGAGCGCAGAAGTTGGCTAAATCCGGACAGACGGAGATCAAGATGCCACATTTTCATATTGTTGTTTTATTTATTGATGAAGATGAGAGTGTGAAGCGGCAATTGCACCGTGGCCAGCTAGCCAAGGAGCATAACGATAAAGTAAAAAGCTCCGGGATGGGTGAATTGATCAGTGTGCGCAACACAGACATGGATGCCACAGCGGCTAGAAATCGCTACCGGACGTTTAAAGAAGTTACGTACGATTCCCTAAAATCGCTTCAAAAAGTATTTCACTACCACTATATCAACGCGCACGGTTCTATTAAAGAAATTCAAGATAGGATTATTGAAGAGTTGCAATACCAAAGCTCCTTAGAGCTTGCCCAAAAAACGTTTGACAGCCTAACCGTTATTCCCATTGCTACGGATATTGTGAGACACGCGCGCCAACAGTTGGTAAAGCGACTGGACGACTATCAAGCAAACCACAAAGAGTTGTTTGATAAAGTGATTTCTTACATAAAAATGAAGTTTATGCCGATTATCAAACGGCATGCTATTTCTGGGTTCGCGTCCGTGAATACAGAAGATACCTTGTTTGACGAATCGATTGCGTTGGCGATGTTGATTGATATTTTCTCTGAGCGCGGGTACCATGTTTCGGTCGATGTGAGACGCGAAGAAGTACCAACGAATGTGGATCTCAAGACAGGTAAGATCACCTGCACACTAAAAAAGGTATATCGTGTGAATGTAAAATTTGGCGGATCCGTTATTCGTAGAGGCCGGTAAGGTAGTAGAGAAAGCAGATTAAGCTTTTGCCGATATTTTTAGCTTCTCAGATGAAAAAGAATGCTTCATGATACTAATCATGACAGCGATAGTAGAGATTTTTGCCCGTGAGATTTTGGATTCAAGAGGAATGCCCACTGTTGAGGCAGAAGTGCTGTTGGACAATGGGATGTCTGGGAGAGCCTCTGTGCCCTCCGGGGCGAGTACGGGGGAACATGAAGCGCTTGAGTTACGCGATGATGCGTTTTCTATAGATCAATTTTCAGGTGGTTTTGACCCTCAGAAGCGTTATTACGGGAAAGGGGTGACTAAAGCGGTTGAGAATGTAAACGGTATTATAGCGCCCCATTTGATTGGGTTTGATGCGTTGAACCAGGTTTTATTGGATAGAACGATGGTCGAACTTGACGGAACAGCGAATAAAGCTGAGCTAGGGGCAAACGCAATTTTGGCCGTCTCCCTGGCAAACGCGAGGGCCGCTGCTCTATCTTTGGGTCTTCCGTTATACAGTTATTTGGGTGGTCCTAACGCTAAGGTGATACCGGTGCCGATGATGAATATTTTAAACGGGGGAGCGCATTCGGATGCTCCCATTGATATTCAGGAGTTCATGATCATGCCTGTTGGCGCTAACTCTATTAAAGAAGCGCTTTGTATGGGGTCTGAGATTTTTTACGCGCTGAAGCATGTTTTAAAATCAAAACATTTAACCACTTCCGTAGGGGATGAAGGCGGGTTTGCGCCGTATCTGGAATCTAATGAGCATGCGCTTGAAGTGATCGCTGATGCGATAGGCAAGGCGGGGTATATGCTCGGAGGTGATGTATTTATCGCCCTAGATGTGGCCTCTTCTGAATTTTTTGATGAAAAGAAACAGCGTTATGTTTTTTCGAAATCAACCCAAGTAGAATATAGTGCGGCGGAGTTAATTGATTATTACAAAGGATTGATTTCAAAGTACTCGATTATATCCATTGAAGACGGTTGCGCGGAGAGTGACTGGGACGGCTGGAAGTTAATGACGGAAGCGCTGGATACGGAAATACAGCTTGTCGGAGATGATTTATTTGTGACGAATTGCAAGTTTTTGGAACGCGGAATAAATGAAGCTGTCGCTAATTCCATTCTCATTAAGTTAAACCAAATAGGCACGTTAACGGAGACGTTAGACACGATTGGGATGGCTAAGGAGGCTGGTTATACAACGATTATATCCCATCGTTCCGGTGAAACGGAAGATACGACGATTGCGGATTTAGCGGTTGCTGTTAATTCAGGACAAATTAAGACGGGCTCGCTTTGCCGATCTGATAGAATTTGCAAGTACAACCAGTTGATTCGTATAGAAGAGCAACTGGGGTCATCCGCTGTCTATGGTGGAAAACTCCAACACGTGCCAAAGGGTGCTGCTTCTTGTGCAAACAAAGGTTTAGTGAGCCGGTAGGCTATTGCGGGCAAGGTAAAATAATTCTGCCTTGGAATTTATAAGCGGAAGGTCATAATGCAGGTAATGGGCATCCTCTTAAAACTGAAAGAAAATTTTGGCCAGATTTGGAAAACAGGTGCCTCGGACGCCCGCGTTCTGAAACAAGTTTTCCCCTTTTTCTTTTTAGATGACAGGAAGTTGCGCTTTCGCTACTTGATTTCATTTATATTAGTAATCGCAACGATGCTACTGAATGCCGGTACGCCCTTGGTGTTAAAAGTCGCTGTCGAAAAACTGACCTCGATTGATAATAGTACGGGAGTATCAATCCTTTCCGTATTGTTAGCTTACGGGATAATATGGACGTTGAGCCGGGTAGTGGTGTATTTACGTGAAATGGTATCTGAGCGTGCGATTGCCAGAAGTATGCGGCTATTGAGCATACGGATTTTCGAACATTTGCATGAACTTTCCATGCGGTTCCATTTAGAGAGAAGAACCGGGGGGATTGTCAGTGCCATTGATAAAGCACAAGCGGCGGTGCCAGAAATCATATGGGGCCTATTTTTCACCGTCATACCAACGTTAATAGAAGTATTCATTGCGATGTCGATATTGACGTATTTATACGGTTTTACCTATGGGTGGTTGCTGTTGGTGGTGATCCTGACCTATATACTGTTTAGCCTGTATGGGATGGAGTGGGCGTTGAAGGCGCAGAATGAGTTTAACAAACATCACTTGGCGGCGAGTTCGCGAATCGTTGATAGTTTGTTGAATTTTGAGACGGTAAAATACTTTACGAACCAAGAGCACGAGTATGCTGTCTGCGATAATGTTTTACATAAAAGAGAATTAGCTGAAGCGAGTTACAGTATACGAGCAGAAATGATTCATGCCATACAAGGCCTTATTATAGGTACGGGACTAACGATTTTCACGGTGATGACCGGCCTAGGGGTCATGCGCGGAACGCTTAATATATCTGACTTTGTATTAGTAAACGGATATGTATTACAATTTGTACGCCCGCTAGACTTTTTTGGGTGGATTTTCAGGAATTTGAGAAAGCAACTGACCGACCTAAAACTTGTTATGAAGTTGATGGATGTTGAGCCGGAAATTATCGATAAACCCGGAGCTAAAGAGCTAATAATAGACGAAGCTAAAATTGAGTTTAAGGATGTTTATTTTGGTTATGATAAACGGAGGCCGATTTTAAAAGGCGTAAGCTTTGCGGTGCCAGAAAACCATACCATTGCGATTGTGGGACCGACAGGAGCCGGGAAGTCAACGATATCGAGGTTGCTCTTTCGCTTCTATGATTGTACGGCCGGAAGTGTGCTGGTGGGCGGCGAAGACGTAAGAGACGTGACGCAACAGTCGTTACAAAGGCTTATCGGGATTGTGCCACAAGACACGGTTTTGTTTAATAATACGTTACGCTATAATATTGGCTACGGTAAGCCAAACGCGACTGCAGAAGAAATTGAAAAAGCAGCAGAGCTCGCGCATTTAATACCCTTTATCAACACACTACCGGACGGCTTTGATACGATTGTCGGCGAACGGGGATTGAAGCTTTCCGGCGGGGAAAAGCAACGGGTATCCATTGCGCGCGTTCTTCTGAAACAGCCCAAGATATATATATTTGACGAAGCGACCTCCGCCCTCGATACGAAGACGGAGCAGCTCATTCAAGAGAACATATGGGAAATTGCCCATGGTACGACTACTTTGATTATTGCGCACCGGCTATCCACAATTGTCCACGCTAACGAGATTTTGGTATTGGACGATGGGCTTGTTGCGGAACGCGGTACCCATAATGAGTTGATACAGCAAGGCGGCCTCTATGCAAACCTGTGGGAAAAGCAGATACAAGGGGAAGTGATCGAGGAAGAGCTCGAGAGTTAGTTCCCTGGTTGAATCATTTTCCGAGTCTAAAAAAGCATAAGGATACGACTTGCTTTATTTTGGCTATCTATTATTATTTTTATGAAAATAGTACATGTCTTCAATTGGGACATAAAAAAGTAATAAAATATAACCATGAATAAAATCACATTTAATCAAAAAAAATACGTTCAAAACGGCAATGAGAATAAAAAGGGAAATCAGTTCTGCAATAAAAGCATAGAGAGAGTTGAGAAGCCTGGGATTAAAAAAGAAATTTCACCCAAGAGCAATAATCCATTCACCGATCTTGGCTGCCGCAATATAAATAAGGAAGAACTGGTAACGTTTAGCACAACAACACGCGTGGACGGTGTTGTAGAAAGTTCCGAAACGGTATGTGTAATAGGCAATCGTATTGTAAGCCACGAAAAAGCAGGTGAAGCTGTAAAAAAGAGCCTAGGATTTAAAGTAAAAGATGACGTAACGATTGCTTGGGTCTGCCCTGGGGTAGATAGTAGAGAACTCCCTAAATTGAAATTCAAGTATGTCGTGACTAGAATTGAGGATAATCAAAAGACCATATATCTTTACGAGAAAGACATTAATGAAGTGATAAAAGGAAAAAGGTACGCGTTTGTTGAACATTTTTCCAAGAAGACAAATGACGACAAGAGTGAGGAGACCGTCTTTGATTTCGAAAAGAAATTCAACCTAGAAAAGGGCGTACAATCCGAGGAACAGTTTAAAAAATTACTGGATGATGCTGTTGTAAAAGTTAAAAAGGAAGAAGACGCTCTAAATATCCGTAAAGAGGATCTTAAAAAGGAAGAGTTAGAAAATCTTGTTAATTCAATGATAAATTTGGTTTTAGAGAATTAAGATACCCTGATCCAAAAAATCAATGTCCATTACTTAAAAAGATAGGACTTGCAAGACTCCTATCTTTTCTCTCATACTTGTTGCATTGTTTTATATAAAATGGCTCAAGCACAATCATCTGAATTGGAATTGGATACACAACTCCACGCTGCTATACAGGAAGCCTTTGAGGAGGTTTATAACGGGGGTAAAAAGAGCCCTATTGATAAAATCAAGTTAGCGGATCTAGGAACCACGGTTTATTTAAAACGTGAGGACCTAAATGAAGCGCATTGTTATAAATGGCGGGGAGCGTATAACCGCATTAGAGTACTTTCCGAAAAAGAGCGGATGAAAGGGGTTGTGGCTGCATCTGCCGGTAATCACGCGCAAGGGGTTGCGTTGGCGGCAAAACGTTTCGGCATTCATGCTACTGTATTTATGCCCAAGTTCTCCCCCTATTTAAAACAACACGATGCCAAAGTGATTGGTGGGGAAAACGTAGAGATTATCATGGTTGGCGAGACCTTCCAGGAGGCGATGCAGGAGGCTTTGAAAGCAGCAAAAAAAGACGGTAAGACGTTGATACACGCGTATGATGATTTACAGGTAATGGCGGGCCAGGGAACTATTGGAGAAGAAATCAATGAATACCCGGAAGGCCCTTTTGATGCTATTTTCATACAAATAGGCGGTGGCGGTATAGCTTCTGGAATAGCTTGCGCGGTAAAGCATAAATATCCCGATACCAAAATCATTGGCGTGGAGTGCGCCGGGCAATTGTGTATGAAAGCTGCGTTACAAGAACACAAACCTGTCTTACTGGATTCCGTAGACTCCTTTTGCGATGGTACGGCCATGAGCCGGGCAGGCGAGCTTACCTGGCAAATTTGCAGCAAATACCTGGATGAACACGTAACCGTTACCAATGAAGATGTTTGCCTAGCGATTAAAACACTATGGGAAAACCATCGTTGCATTTTGGAACCCTCCGGTGCGTTAGGATTCGCGGGTTATTTGGATCAATTGGATCATTGGAAAAACAAAAAGGTGCTCTGTATTGCTACAGGCTCAAACGTTGATTTTGATAAATTGGCCTGGATTGCTCGACACGCGAGTGTTTCTAACCATCGATTACACGGTGTGCGTATTGAGCTTAAGGAAGAGCCGAGAAGTCTTTTGCACTTATTGTCTACCGGACTTGATCATTTTGATATACGCAATATACAGTATGGTAAATCGCATAGCGAGCAGGCTACTGTAATCATTGGCTTTGAAGCAAAAGGTTTGGAGTTTGATTCCCTAATGAGTAATTGGGACGAGCATCAACTGAATTGGGAAGAGCTTGTTGCGGATGAAATTGACGAGTATCACAAGATTGCCCTAGATAATGAATTATTGAGTAATCCCGTTTTTGTAACGGTTAAACTCAAAGGCATAAAAGAATCATTTAGTAAGCTTTTGGAAAAGATCCCGGAAGATTGTAATATTTGCTATCTTAATTATAGTTATGATGGCCATGGGGATGCGCACGCAACGTTGGGCATAGAGTTCTCTGATACAAAGCAACGTTCGGAGTTTACGAAACAGAAGTTCCCTAAAGACAAATATTGCCTGGCCTCAAAGCTAGTATCGATAGACTCTCTAAATATTTAACAAGAGTGCTTGAAGCTTCATATCCGTCTCTGCCTTTTCTTTGTAGGGATCGGAGCCTTGTACAATGCCGGCGCCCGCAAATAGCCTAGCTCTATGCTCTTCCATTAAAGCGGAACGAATTGCGACGAGCATTTGCCCGTTGTTTTTATAATCAAACCAACCGATTACGCCGGCGTACAGACCTCGATCAAAGTTTTCGATTTCCTTTATGGAATTACGAGCCACATCTACGGGCGTACCGCCTACTGCGGGGGTAGGGTGTAAAGCAGAAACAAGATCCAGGATATGCTGCCCGTTTATTAAATACGCGGAAATAGAAGTTTTAATGTGCTGGACGTTGCGCAACTTCAGTAAGACCGGTTGCTCACTTTTTTCAGCAGATACATTTATGTTAGCTAAGTTTTGAAGAATAGCATCTACGACTAATTGATGCTCGTGGATATCCTTTTTGCTGTTAAGAAGAGCGATCCCGTATGCTTCATCCTCTACTCCTGTTTTACCACGAGGTGCGGAACCCGCCAATGCGTGTGTCGTAAACTCGTTATCGGAGACGGTAAGTAATTTTTCCGGAGTAGCTGCAATAAAGTTTTTGCCCTGCTCGTTTGAAAAAGAAAGTGTATAGCAGTTGGTAAAGTTCTTACGAAGACGGTTTAATGAAACCAAAGGATTAAAGGGTTTCTTGGGCTTTAAATCGACTGCCCGGGCCAGGACGATCTTGCTATATTTGGCCTTTTCTATATCGATAATCGCGGTGCGAACAGCGTTTTCAAAATAGGCTTCCCCACCGACCTCTTCGGGTTGAAAAACCTCTGCTTGCTCCGGGACGGCAAGAGGAAATGTATCCTGATTCATTGCTGAAAGTTTCTTGTGCGCAGCCCATACCTTTTCTACTAACTGCGGGATATCAGAATCTTTATCCACCACAATGTTCACGACAACGGAACAACTATCAGGCGTCTTAGATGCTTGCCAGAGCGGAACAAAGACGGTTGCGGGGGCAAAGCTATTTTCTTTACGCGATTCTAGATCATCAAAAAACGTAAAAGCTGTGAAAAAATGAGGCCCGGTAAACGCAGCTGTTAAATCCCCAAATGCGATTGTATTTTCGATAATATTTTCCGCAAATGCCTTTACCTTAGCGAAGCGATCTTTACTCGCAAAAGTGGCCGACAACGCGGATTCGGCTCCAATAGTAGCCTTGCCTTCTTCAGGGTGCTCAATGTAGCAATGAAGGGCATTTTTTTCATGAATGGAAGCGAGGACGAGTAGGGGATCAATATGAGGAACTTGCAGGGAAATGCTCACGAGCTGGAAGTTGTTTTTTTGAAGCGCCACGGAGTGACAATACCGCAAAAAGGCTTCCAATGAAGCTTTATCTTTATTGGGAAACAGGGTACTACTTACAACTTCCATCTTTTTTTACTCTAAATCAATTCGGGGGAACAAAATTTCTTTTTCGCCAATGGTCTTACCCGTGAGAACCTCAGACCATTCTAAGTGGTTATCAAATGTTTTAATATCCTGAGTACCTAAAGCCTCTAAGATACGCCGCGAAGTGCGCGGGATAATGGGTTTTAAAATAATAGACGCAAGGCGCAAAGCTTCACCCACAGAAGCCAGAGAAGTCAGAAGCCTTGACTGATCCTCCATGCTTTCTGATTTTGCTAGCTTCCAAGGCGCACGAATTTCTACGTAACGATTTGTTGCGCGAATGAACATGAAAATCTGCTCAATTGCCTTATGGAACTGAAATGTATCAAACAATTCAAGGACTTCCTTCTTGGTACTTTCCCAAAGCGCCTTGAGGGCTTCCTCCGGTTTTTCCTCTAATTGAGCTGCGGGTACTTTGCCTTCGCAGTATCGAGTAGTCATGTTCATGAAACGACTTAAGAGATTACCTAAGTCATTCCCCAAATCGCTGTTATAACGGCTTGTGAACAGAGCTATAGAGAAGTCACTATCCTGGCCCACATTCATTTCCCGAATCAAGAAATAACGAAAAGCGTCTGCCCCAAAAGCCTCAATCAACTCCAAAGGATCAATCACATTGCCAGTACTCTTGGACATTTTGCTTCCGGAAGCTAGCCACCAACCATGTACGATAAAGGACTTCGGCAAAGGAATATCCATTGCTTTCAGGATAATGGGCCAATAAACGGCATGCGGGGGGACGAGAATATCCTTACCGATTACGTGGTAATCCGCGGGCCAATATTTTTCAAATTCGTCTGTACCATAGCCCACTGCCGAAATGTAGTTAATCAAAGCATCAAACCACACATAGGAAACATAATCGTCATCGAAGGGCAGGCTAATACCCCATTGTAAGCGTTCCTTAGGACGAGAAATGCAGAGGTCGTTGATCGGCTCTTTCAGGAATTCGAGAACCTGTTTGGCACGATATTTTGGGAAAATAAAATCTTCATTCTTTTGAATATGGTCGATCAACCAGTCCTGATATTGGCTTAGATTGAAAAAGTAGTTTGATTCGCTGATTTCGGTAACTTCGCCGTAGGACTCTGGCCACTTACCATCTACCTTATCCTTCTCTTGTAAAAACTGTTCTTCCTTGGTGCTGTAGTAGCCCTTGTACTCGGATTTGTAAATTTCACCCTTTGCAAAGAGGTTAAGCAGGATTTTATTAACAACATCCTTGTGCCTACGCTCGGTGGTACGTATATAATCATCGTAAGTAATATCTAAACGCCCGCAAAGCGCCTTATATTCCTCGGCGACACCATCGCAAAGCTCTTGAGGCGTTACCCCTCGTTTTTCCGCGGTTTGCTGCACCTTTTGGCCATGCTCATCCAGACCGGTAACGAAGTAGACATCCTTGCCCTTAAGACGATTATAACGCGCGATCACATCTGTTAAAACCTTTTCGTAGGCATGACCAATGTGAGGGCTTCCATTGGCGTAATCGATAGCTGTAGTGATATAAAAAGACTTCATGCCAAAATATATAGTAAAATAAAATAAGGCCTACCTTTGAAAAAGTAAACCTTAATAATGAAAGATTGTTTGTAAAAGCCTTAAGGGCTCAGCACCAATGTTACTTGGATTTGATTTCGCGGTGTATGGTATGACGCTTGAGATGTTTGTTAAACTTCTTTTTCTCAACGCGCTCCGTCTGTAACTTTTTGTTACGGGAGGTCATATAACGGGAAACAGGTTTTCCTTCTTTCCGGGCTTCTGTGCATTCAATAATAACGTGTTCTCTTGCCATAACTTTTCTAAATTATTGACCTAGTGTATGGGTTTTGTAGCCAGAATCAAGCAAAAATAACGAATAAAAAAATAACTCCTTATTTTCAAGGTGCCCCGCGTATAGATTTCTCGATAATAGGGAGTAATTGGCCACGCCTAAAGAGAGTTACTTGCCCGGTACTAGCGGATACAATAATGGAAATACAATCTGCTGCTAAGGATATGGCGGCGCCGGCAGCATGACGTGTACCCAGACCGCTTGGAAGCTCATGCTGGTAGTCTGGGGCGTGGATCAAACTTCCTGCAGAAAGGAGCACGCCGTCTCCACGGACAATAAAAGCGCCATCGATACTCGAGTATTCCTTAACGGTTTCATCCATGAAAGGGTTAAGAATGTTGCGATCCTCATCACGGTAGCCGTAGAAAGGATTTAGGATAAGAGGTTTGATAAAAGGCTTTAAATCATCCGCATCCCCCAAAACAAATATGCAGCCAACGGGTTTGCCTTCTCTTCCTTCAACAGCGAGCTCGGTAGCAATGGCGAGGACGCGTTCCATGACCTCCGGTTTCACACAACTAGGCAACATATCCGATTGCTTATTAAAAACGGCCTGGAATTCTTCCTTGATGTCTACGACCACAATACTATCAAACCGTTCACTTTTAGCGAGACCCCCGATACAGCAAACACGTTCATCATATTGAAGAATACCCCGTGTTAAACCAATCAATATGGCGCTACGCATTTGAGACAAGCGGTTACCCGAGAAAGATTTTACCTGGATAAAAGAATCAGGAAAACCCTCTTGTGTAGGGGACTCTGAAGCAGACTGCGTTACTAAAATGGTATTAAATTCTTCGGTTGTCTCGGAATCCAGCTCAACACCCTTAGGAAAGACGTCCCCAAAGACCATGAGCGAAGTGCACCTTACCCCTTTGGCGATTTTAATCGATTCACGAAGAACGAGTTGATTAAAGTTATCAGGTTTTGGCTCCAGTTCCTGTTTTCTACCGATCACTCCGCCGAAGCACATCTTTGTTTGATCACGAAAAGATTCGAGCGTCGTGGTAGCTGTCAGTTTATCAACCAGAACGTTATCATGAAAAATTCTACCCAACGCAGCCAAGACGTTGAGATAAGAGTCTTCCTCTTCGGATGCGAGCAGGAGGAAAATCAAACGAATTTCTCGGTACTCCTTGAGCCCCTCGTATTCCAAACCGTCCGCGCATCTTCCCACCGCAAAAATGTAAGAACGCTTTATAGGGAGCTTCAAGTGGGGTAAAAGAATACCGTTACCCAAGCAAGTGGTCATACTGGATTCCCGTTCCAGAAGCATATTTAGCAGGTTTTTACGAGAAAGGGGGCCTTCTTCTTCCAATGGGGATACCGCGAGCAATTCCGACAAAGCGCCCTCAAGGCTACTGCTCTGGATATCTATAATTCTGGAACGGGCTATAAAGCGGTCTAAACGCATTTACATGTATTATTAAAACAGGGGAGGGAGGAATGAGAAAACGCCTAGGATTCCCATTTCAAGGCATTTTTTTTCATTTCGTAAACAAAACCTGCCAAGAGGAGGAGGAAGAAAAAGAGCATCGGCAATAGTATGGGAATAGAAGCTGCCAAAAACTCACGATAGACCATCACCCAAGGGATAATGAAGACGACTTCGATATCGAACAGGATAAACAGCATAGCGATCACATAAAACTTGATCGCGAATTTGGGATGCGCTTGGCTAGGGTTAGGGATACCGCACTCATAAGCTGAATCCTTGAATTTATTATGCAAAGCGCGTTGCCCAAAGACATAACTTGCTCCCAATATGATAATGGCAAACGCTACCGCCAATAAAATTTGAATTAAAACAGGTAAATAAGCCGCCAATGTCATGAAGATTATATTATTGCTTACCTACGCGGAATGGCAAGATTGTTTTTGGTGAAAAGATTAGCTTGGTGAAGTCAATGCTTGCAATAAATAACGGGATAGCAGTGAGGGATCTGTCTTACGAAAAAGCCGGTCATGCTTTAGTAAATATTTCCTCGAGCCCTGGCTCGATTTATGATAAACATTTTCCAGCATCCAGGAAAGAAAATGATAAGTTATAGAGATTATAACACGGAAGATTCGTTTAAAATAACCGAAATTAACGAGAAAAAAACTTACACTTATTTCGGCAAGTATTCCATTACCGTTTCAATAGATTTGTCAGATAATCGCGTAAAATTAACCTATCCGAAAAAGGATGATGGAAAAGAAAAAATTTCTTTTAATGATAAAAGGATCAAAGACTGGGTTATCGATGTATGTGAAAACCATATAGATAGTGAAACTTGTCGATGGATTGGAAAAAAGCACCTGAATGATTGGTATGCATCGAGCGACTGCATGGAAGATTACACTGCGGAGGAATTTCTAAAATACACATTCAGGATACTTAAACCTGATTATAGCGCCCCTTTGGGCAGACTGCTCGTATACTGCTGGTTAGAGAAAACGTTTGAAAACAGGAAGTTTAAACCGATTCTTAAACAGGAGAATCTAGCGACACGCCTCATTATTGAATTACCGCGATTAACGGACAACATCTATGGCAATCTGTCTGGGGAAGATTTTGTACAATTTCCTGTAATCAACTTCAACACAACGTGCAATTTGTTTAATGAACCATTTCCTCATAAGCTCATCCGCCTTTCCATAGGGTATCGCAAGTGTTATAGCTTTTTGGATGCCGTAATAAATAAGGGCGTTGAACGAGGATATTACGATCGTAAATCCCTCTTTAAAAGGAGTGATGTAAAAAATTTTGTACGCTACGCAGCCAAGTGTTTAGCTCCAGATATGTTTATTTGGTTATACAGGAACTGTTGGGACTCTTATGCCATAAATGACAGCGATTGGATGATTACAGCCCTTAATTCCAATCTTAAAGGTGATAAAGAAGATTTTTTCTCATGGGTTTTAATCTGGTTGGACGAGAAAATTATTATTGAAAATTATAATAACAAGAATTTTGTAAAGAATTGGAAAAAAATTTTCCAGGTATATCCTCAGCTTGTTGAATATTTAGAACGGAAACTGTGCAACTATGATCTGGTCCACCATTTAGGCTTAGTGTTGGATATTTCGGAAGCAGAGGGTTTGAGTGAAGGAAGCGAGAGATTAGCATCATCACTTGAAGGCTATATAGAAGAGATTGCTAAAAAATCAGGCAAAAACAGCGAGGATTACCTCGTCACTAAGGCAGTGTTAGTGTTATTTAAAAATAACGGTGCATTTTATGAAGTGCAATTAGGCAATGGTAAAAATATCAGCATGTGTACTTATTTTGAACGTCAAGATGCTGGTGATGCAAGTCACGTGCGGGGCTATCTGTTTATTAAAGACTTAGAAAATGATCGCTATTGGGCTCTTGTTTGCGATGGCGGCCATAGAGGGTTTCAGACAAAGCATTTCTTGGGCATTCTTCCAAAATGGGGAATCATGTTGTGTGAAATGAGCAAAGAGGATTTTAAGAAATTGCCATTAGAGAATAACGGTATACTTGTAAATAAAGATCAAGAAATAGAAAACCTGTTTAATCTAGAATATATTGATCATTTAATAGAAGATCATCAAACCGTAGGTAATTGCAGTGTCTTTAGCATGATGTTGCTATTACAAGCCCTCTTTCCTCTACTAACGCTCCATTACCAGAATGAGTTACTTAACACGAAACGCTGGAAAAAGGAGATTCTTAATAGTGAACGTTTTACCTTATTTAAAGCATTTCACGTCAAACGCTACGAAGGCAGAATTTCTTTGTTCAAAAAATTAACAGAGAAAAAAAATGTTAAATCATTAGATAACGGTGAAAAAAATGAATTAGAAACAGTACTGAAGGCCGCAAAAGAATTTAAGCCGTTCCCCAGCATAAAAGCACAGCTAAATAATCGAAATATGATGAAGCTCGGCAAAGAAGTTCTTGCTTATGAAGTTACCGGTGTAATAGCGGGGTTATTGGCTGCGTTTTCAGATTACGTACGATATGGGGCCGTTTACCTGGATCTTTATGAGTTAAAACGCCTGTTTATCTTATTGCAAAGTTTCATTGTAGTAATTGCGTTAATAAGCTGGCTATTGCGGAAGGATGATTGAGGTGACATGCCTATTTCCGTGAAAACTAAAAGAAATACATGATTACTGGTTGACTTTTACCTATTTTCCTTGAAAATCATTTAGCCTAAAGCAGTAAAGAACAAATTTATCTAAAACTACATGCAGAATTTTGCAGATCAGTGCCTCGACATGGCCCGCTCAATATTGGGTCATAACCTGGAATCAATACAAGAGGATGGTACCGTCCTCCCCGTCGGTGAAGAAAATAGCCGTGTGGATGAACCCGGCCATGCCGCTCTTGCCATTGGTGAATACCATAGAGCTACCGGCGAAACGGAGCTCAATGGCATAGATCTTATTGATCTTTCCGCTCGTTGCATAACGGCACAAGCTTTCACTGATATCGAGAACGAAAATGGGATCGCTTATAGTGCCTTGGGTTTACTCTCTTTTGGTCCCTCTAAGGACAGAAACCTTGTTTGGGAAAGGTTGGTAGAACAAACACACGAACAGCTGGACAAGCTTTTGCTTGAGCGTTCTGATTACACTAACCACGAACAAGCCTTTAATATAGCAAAAGCCGTAACGCGCTTTAGCATGGGTCTTTCTAAAAAGGATGAGACGGGTAAGTTAATCGACCGTTTTATCGAGCGCATTAACAGTAACAGCGCCGGTGGTTTTTGTGATGACCATCCGGAAGGTTTTGGTGGAGCGTTTGATTTGTACGGCATTATGTCCTTTGTATTCATTAGACAAGCGTTACAATTACATTCAAATGTTCATTTGAAAGATCGTAAGCTGCCGAGCTTACGTACCTATGCTGAAAAATATTTGCGTATGTTGCCCGATATTACTCGTAAGGACGGTCTTGGCTGGTGTGTCGGCCGTGGCGTAGGTGCTTATGGACAAATGCACTGCATCAGTATGATTCTCCAAGCGATGCGCGATGAGTGGATCGGTGAGGATAAGAAGGCAATTTATATGGACACGCTTAGGCGCTTGTTCCAATTTTTCTTTGTAACTTATCTGGACCAAGAACACGGCTACCTCGTCATCCGTGATGAGGAGAGGACAACAATTCCTCGCCATACGACTCGTATGGCTAATTTAGATGCGGCAAGATATCTTTGCCAATGGTCACGTTTAGCACGTTCGGTAGGTGGTTCTATGGCTGTTCCGCCAATTCCTTCCAAAACAATTGGTCGATTTGTCATGTTTGACAAGTCACACAAGAAGGAGCAGGGGATGTTTATCTACCAAGATGGCGAAAGTGGTTTGAATCTTCAAATACCGCTTATCAGCTCTGGATCAAATCGTACCTCTGATTCTTTAGCATTTCCTCACTGCCCGGGTGTATTTGATTGGCCGGCAAATAAGTATATGCCTGTCCTCTTGCCTGAGCTTACTTTTGGCGAACATGTCATCATCCCTTCATTTTACGGTAAAAATTGCACAACGGGACTAGGCCTACGTAAGTCTTTCTATTTCCGATATGATCAACCTGAGTTGATTACCAAGGATGAAAAGATCATCCCTGATCTTGGTTCCTGTAAGGTAAATTGGACGTTTTCCGGCAAAAAGATAACAGGCGAATTTACCTTTACGGTAAAGAACCAGGTACAGTTAGACAAAATGCGATACCAGATTGCTTTGGGGCTTCCTCATAGTCAATATAGGAACGCTAGCTCTTTCACCTTGGGGCCTGATAGCCTACGCGCTGAAGTCATCAAGGATGATTTTCATGCTACTTGGGTAGATACAGAAATCGTGAGCGAGGATCCTACTTTCTGCAGTTATTATGGTAAAATCCATTATATACAGACCTTGGTAAGAGAGCATCCGTTGATCATGCGTCCTGGGCAACAATATAACCTAACGATATCGTTTGAGCCGGATGTTATCGCTATAGAAGAGTAGTATTTGTAGTCTAACTACAGGCTAAAGAACTCAACGGCATTACGTGTTGTAGCTTCAGCCAATTCTTCTAGCGAGATTTTAAATAATTTTGCGCAGAATTGTGCTGTGTGCTGTAGATAAGCTGGCTCGTTTGGCTTGCCACGGCAGGGTTCCGGCGAGAGGTAAGGCGCATCCGTTTCCAACATGAGCAAGTCTAAGCCCTGTTGAAGGGCAGCTTGCCTGATATTTTCAGACTTCTTGTATGTGATGATACCTGTAAAGGATGCTCGGCCGCCCCGTTCATTGAGGATTTTCACTTCCTCGGGTCCGTCTGGAAAACAATGAAAAACAACCTGCTTCCAATCTACCGGAGAGGCATCGATCAGATCTACACAATCTTTAAAAGCCTTTCTGGAATGAATAATTACGGGTAGGTTATACTTGCTAGCAAGTTCAAGCTGTAGGCGAAAGGATTGCTTTTGATGAGTAATGGTTTGTTTGATCTGTTCCTGATCTTGAGGCAGGTGAAAGTAGTCCAGCCCAATTTCCCCAATCGCAACCGGGCGAGGAGAAGATTCAACATAATGCGCAATCTGTTCGATGGCATCAACATAGTTTTCTTTTACGTAGCAGGGGTGCAGGCCAATGGAATAGTAAATTTTATCAGGATATTCACTCGCCAACTTTTGGTAAACCGGCCAGTCCTCGGGATCTGTTCCTACAGCGATCATGCGTTTTACGCTTGTGAAGTCTGCTTGGGTAAGGACGGTCGACAATGTACCCTTCGTCACAAAAGGCTCTAGATGGCAATGCGTATCAATCAACTCACTCATACCTTACATTGTAATGTTTTAATTAACTTGGCAAAACATATAAAATGCTGAAAATGGAGGCAATGAAAGTATTAGTTGTTGGTGGGGCAGGCTACATAGGAAGCCATTGCGTAAGGCAGTTAGAAAAGCACGGCCACGAACCTATTGTGGTAGACAATCTTGTTTACGGGCACAAGCAATCGCTCGCAAAACATATCCCATTTTATGAGACCGACATCTCGGATGAAATGTATATCCGAAAGATTCTCAAAGAGGAAAAAATTGAAATGGTGATGCACTTTGCGGCCTACGCCTATGTGGGAGAATCCGTAACAGACCCGATGAAATACTATTCTAATAATGTAGTTGGTACCTTTAAACTGCTGCAAGCTATGTTGGCCACCGATGTTAAAAAAATGGTATTTTCATCTACCTGCGCGACGTATGGTGTTCCCCATAAATTACCGATCACAGAAGACGAACCGCAAAAGCCAATCAACCCCTATGGCCAAACGAAGCTCGATGTCGAAAATATATTAAAAGCCTTGGCACAAGCAGAAGGCCTTAGTTTTGCCGCACTACGTTATTTTAATGCTGCCGGTGCCGCAGAAGATGGAAGTATCGGGGAAGACCATAAACCGGAATCTCATTTAATCCCATTAGCGATTCAAACCGCTCTTGGCCAGCGGCCTTTGTTAAACGTCTACGGGACAGATTACGATACCCCGGACGGTACTTGCCTGCGTGACTACATACATGTTGATGATCTCTCAAGAGCTCATATAGCAACTTTTGATAAACTACAAGAACCAGGCACCGCGCTTTGTTATAACCTGGGCACAGGACAGCCGACATCGGTAAAAGAGATTATAGACGCGGTTGAATCTGTATCCGGCAAAAAAGTACCCACACAAGAAGTCGAACGCCGCGCGGGAGACCCACCTGTATTGTACGCGGACGCTTCGAAAGCCGAAAAGGAACTGAATTGGGTTGTAAAATTCAACGATATTGGGAAAATTATAGAAACAGCATGGCGCTGGCACAAAAACAACCCCAAAGGCTACTCCGACAAGTGAGGACTAAAAACGCATGCAAAATTTCTGGTCTATAAAGGTATTTAAACTATTCGGCATACAGGTAGAACTACACTTTACCTTCATTTTATTGCTTTTGCTTTTTGCATGGGTTGGATTCTCAAACGATGGGCTACTGGGATCATTGCTGTATATAGAGATGATTTTACTGTTATTCTCATGCGTCTTGTTACACGAATTCGGGCATTGCTTTGTTGCTAAACATTATAAAATAATTGTGCCTCGCATAATACTTCTTCCCATTGGAGGAATGGCTCAATTCCAACGCATCCCGCGCGCACCCAAAAAGGAATTATTTATCACCCTTGCCGGACCACTTGTTAATATCGTTATTTTTGCAATCATTTACTTTTTCGTGGGATGGCCAAGTAAAGAATCTTTCGCCTCAAGCAACCTTGTTTCGTTCAAAGGAACTATGTATTTCTTAATGATCATAAACCTCCTTATGGGTACTTTTAACCTTTTGCCCGTCTTTCCTATGGACGGAGGCCGCATTTTGAGAGCCCTCATGGCGCTTAAGATGCCTTACCTCAAAGCTACCTACATAGCCGTTGTCGTTGGTAAAATATTGGCGTTAGTTGGCATTTTTATAGCCATTTTCTCATTATTCAACTGGTTACTCGCCGCGCTGTTTGCGTTTATCTATTTAGGAGCAGATGCTGAGTACGCCTACGTCAAGGCAGATGAGGCTCAGCGAAAAAAATTGCAAAACCTGGGTCGCCCGATGGAAGATGATGAAATTTGAAAATGAAAGGGGCTGAAAATGAAGTTAAATAAGTTGTATAGTGCATTACTTTAAGTGAAGGGGTATTTATGGCAACTTATTCCCGTCAAGATACACAGAAACAAATAAAAGACTGCCTGAGCCTATTAAAAATGGTTTTAGGGCCAGATCTTTTGGGAGTTTATCTCTACGGATCATCGATTAATGGTGGATTACAAAAGTATAGTGATCTTGACCTGTTGATTGTTTCTGAACGTGCAACAACGTATGAGGAGAAAACCAAATTAGTAACTAATCTTCTGCAAATTTCAGGTATCTACATGAAAAGTTCAAGATTGCCGATTGAGATGACAATTGTTGTGAAATCATCGGTTAATCCTTGGCGCTATCCTCCTTGTTTTGATTTTCAATATGGTGATTGGCTTCTTAAAGAATTTGAGGGCGGCAATATTGAGCCTTGGCCTACCAAAGAAATGCCAGATCTTGCCTTGCTTATCACACAAGTTTTATTAGCGAGTAAAACATTATGCGGATTAGATCCAGATCAATTGCTATGTAATGTGCCACATCGAGATTTTATGATGGCGCTGGTACATGAGTTGAAAGGTCTCATGGATAATCTTGATCATGATACCAGAAACGCCCTATTAACGTATGCTCGAATTTGGAATACTGTAGAAACGAATACTATTCAATCTAAACCTGCAGCTGCAGATTGGGTAATGAACCTGTTGCCGGATGTGTATCAGCCTGTTATGAAGCGTGCCAAAAGGATTTGCATCGGAGAAGAAAATGAATATTGGGATGATATCAATGCATTAATTAAACCTTGCGCTGATTTTATGATAAATAAAATTAACGAACAAATTTCTCTAACAAAAGATTTTGATTCTCAAAAGAGTTTAATAAAAATAGCTAAGTAATAAGTGCCATGAAAATCGATTACTGCACTGTTCGGTGGATGATGATTAGGCTAATTGATGCTGTTTGCAAAACTGGATCATATCCTCTGCTAGAGGCGCAGAGAAAGTCTCCTTAAAACTTTCGGCCTCAAATAACATTTCAGCCGAATGAAGAGCTTGGCGTTTCAGGGGAAGCTGATTTTCAAGGCGAGGCGTCCAGCCCTTTTCAATGAATTCTAAATAAAGGGTTTCGTCAGGTCCGTAAAGTTTGTCACCAATTACGTAATGTCCTAACCATAAAGCGTGGGTGCGAATCTGGTGTTTACGACCTGTTGTGGGTATGACTTTGGCGAATGTGTAGTCGTTGTTTGAAGAAATGGGCTCAAAACGAGTTTTGGCAGATTGGGCAGTTGGGTCTTCTCGCACAATTTGCTTCACGTAAACAGGACTGTTTATGTCTTTTGCTAGGGGTTGGTCTACATCAACAGGTGCTTCGAGTTTACCTTTTAGAATGGTGTAATATAGTTTATGAACCTTGCGATGCTCGACGGCTGATTGCAGGATGCTCGCCATTTCCTTGTGTTTGGCGAGGATAACAAGCCCACTGGTTTCTCGGTCTAAGCGGCTAACGAGATGAAGCCTTTCCAGCCCGACATATTCCCGGCAAGCACCTACCAGGCTAGACCAAGGGCCATTTTTTGAAGGATGGCAAACCACCCAGCCAGGCTTGTTAATGACTAAAAGATCATCATCATTGCGAATGATCCAAGAGGCTAACAGCTCAGGTGTAATCAAAGGAGCATCCTCACCCCATTTATCAAAATTTTGCATTTATAAGACCTTGTCCCAAACTTTTCTGATCGGGAAAAATAAACGCTTTTTAGCAGGGTAAGTAAATACACGATCAAAAAAGGAGGCTACACGCTCTGCGGATAAATACTCATTGGGTTCGTTATTATAAAAATAGGGCTCCTTAGCATATTCTAAATAAAGGTCATCATGCCGGTCGACATCTAGTATATGGGCGATAGCAGCATCCGTGTTGGCGAATTTTTGTACGTTTATAAAACTCTTAGGATTAAATTCATCATTGATTGCGAGGTTTCCCCAATAAATAGGGATACTTCTGGCTTGCATGGCGTGGAGAATTTTTTCTGTCGTGTAGCCCACTCTGGATTTATTTTCCATGGCTATTGTAAACTTATAGTCTTTGCAAAAAGCTACTTTATCCTCTACTAACTTATCCATGTTATTCAAGATCTTTCCGCCACAGTCTACATGCTTTTTTTGTAGGAGTTCTTTCAAAAAAGTTACTCTAAACTGGGCGCGCCTAGAACTGTTTGAAAACACAAAGTTACAGAATTTTTTCTTTTCGGCTAAAATTTTCTCCGGCTTTTCGTTTTTGATGAGATCGGAACCGTCTGTAAAATAAAAATAGTAGGGGAGGCGTAAGTGCCGAGGATCATCTAAATATGAAAAGGTCATGGCATAATCGCAGAGAGCAAAATTTGGTTCCTCGTACTCATTTTCAAAGACGATACGCGTGCAATTATAATCCAGGTAGCGCTTATTATTGCTCCCTAAATAAATAATAAAATCCGGCGAATTTGAGATCTCTATATTAAAAAACTTATTAAGGATCTGATAAAAGCGATTTTCCTCCAAGGGGCATTTTTCGAAACCGCCATCAAAATTGACGAAATTTAATTTAATTTTATGATTCATCAGATCAAGATTGTTTTGCGTATAGTTCTTCGTAAAGGCCTTTCCCTTCGCATAGTAAGTCATGCGTGCCTTCTTCTATAATCTCACCACTTTTAAAGACAAAGATGCGGTCAGCGTGCTTGATCGTGCTAAATCGATGGGCAATAATGATAACGGTTTTCCCTTTAAAGAGTTCCTCTAAAGCCTGTTGGATGAGTTGCTCGCTGTTGGCATCCAAGGCAGATGTCGCTTCATCGAGTATCAATATTGGAGCATCCTTCAAAAAGGCACGCGCGAGAGCAATGCGTTGTTTCTGGCCTCCGGAAAGCATCGAGCCGTTTTCGCCTACCAGGGTATCATAACCATTCTCTAGCTCTAGGATGAAATGGTGCGCAAAGGCTCGTTTAGCCGCAGTCATCAATTCCTCATGAGAGGCGCTTGGTTTACCTACCAGAATGTTGTTATAAATCGTATCGTTAAATAAAACAGGATCTTGAGAAACCAAGGCGATATTTTGCCTTAAGTCTTTTAACCGCATGTCTTTTATATTT
Source organism: Verrucomicrobia bacterium CG1_02_43_26 (assembly GCA_001872735.1). NCBI lineage: Bacteria > Pseudomonadati > Verrucomicrobiota > Verrucomicrobia bacterium CG1_02_43_26. The sequence goes on from MNWT01000019.1 coordinate 64,298, forward strand.
ATACCATCAATTGTAATGGAGCCATTTCCTTCCGCTAAATCGTAAAAGCGGGGAATGAGATGGGCAAAAGTCGTCTTACCCGCGCCACTGGGGCCGACAAGGGCATAGGTCTTTTTAGCCGTTAAATGCACTGTAACGTCTCGCAACACAGGTGCCATCTCATAGGCAAAAGAGACATTCTTAAATTGAATATTGCCCTCCAGTTTGCCCACAGGGTGGGGGACGGCAGGGTCATGAATCGTAATCGGTTCTTCTAAAATATTTTCTAGACGCTCCAAGCTGGCTAGACCTTGCTGCATCTCGCTATTTAACCGACCAAGTTTCTTGATGGGTTCATAGCTTAAATATAAAGCGCCCACAATGGATATAAAAACATCCGGCTCGATCTTGCTTTTGTAGGAATACCAAAAGGCCATGGCTACTCCAAAGGAAGCGATCACTTCAATGGAGGGAGATAAAATTGAAGTGTACTTTACAACTTTAAGAAAGCGTTCTCTTAATACATGGCATACGGCTTCGTAACGGCTGAGCTCGTATTCCTCTAAACAAAAGGATCTTATTTCTTTTACCGCACTTAGGTTTTGAGCCAGTCGGTGAGTCAACTCACTTGTCTGTTCTTGCATGGCTCGCGCTTTATTGCGCATTTTTATTCCTATGTAACGGATCGGTACAATGCAAAGGGGAATCGCTAATATAAAAATAATCAAAAAGACGACATCAGACTGTTGAAAACACATGTATACGATATAGCTGACCGCTCCCAACAGTGTAATGGGTTGCTTTAGGATCTCTTGTGAGGCGTTAATAATCGTCTGTTGCAGGATGGTTGTATCATTAGAAACACGTGATATCAAATCTCCCGGCTGTCTTTTATGGAAAAACGCAATCGGTAAATTTTGTATCTTTGCGAATACCTTTATCCTCAACTGCTGTAGGATGTATTGCCCGCAATACGATAAATAATAGCTGTTTAAGAAATTCCCACCGGCTCTGAAAGCGCTGACGATAACCGGCAGGGTGCAAATCAAAGTCAACGTCATTACGCTGATCGCTTCGTTGCTAAATATTTTTGGGTAAAGGTAACGAATCAAAACCGGTATGCCTAAGCCGGTAGACGCGCCATAAAAAATGCCAGCTAAAATGGCCAATATAAACGCCATTTTCACATCTTTGAGATAAACTAAGTAAGGAAATAATTTTTTCATTCTATGGAAGCAAGCTTTTCTAAAAGTGATAAAGTGGAATGAAACACACGTTCGCATGTTACATAATGGATCGGCATTCCACCACTTAGAGGGCAGTGATAGGGCTGCAAAATTATTTTCGGTGCATTAAAAACGGGACCTGTCCGCAGGGGATTAGTCGGGCCAAAAATCGCTATCACAGGTACACCTAAAGCGTTTGCTATATGCATTCCGCCAGTATCGTTACACACAACTACTTCGCAGGCTTGCATATACTTGGCAAACTGGAGCATGTTAGTCTCGCCTGCCAAGTCCTTTACGTTATGGGTGGGAAAACCGGTTGCTACATCTTTTGTGATGATAGCGTCTCGTATCGTTCCAAAAAGAAATATTCGGACACTTGGGTTATGCTCGATTAATTTGTGTATTAAGGAACGCCAATACTCTACTGGCCAACGCTTTGAGGGATTGTTTTCCGTTCCACAGATGAGGCCTATATTCTCTCTTCCGCTATCCAAGGGTATTATATCAGGGATGTCTTCCAAGGATAGTTGCAGTGGGGATAATTCTAACTTTTCATCAAAACCAAAGTAATCAAAGCACTGCCGCCACACATCTGTCTGGTGCTCCATTGTTTCGTCTAACCCCTTGGGTATTTTCCAGGTATGGGTTAATAAAGGTCTGAGCTTTTTAGCACGCAGCATCCCGAAACGTTGAGGGCAACGCGTTAAAAAGGCTTCCATATCGCCGCGAAAGGAATTTGTAAATAAGAAGTAGGTATCAGGATATTGATTCCTTAACTGCCAGAAGGAGCGCCAGTAATTATTCTTATTTGGTAAAGAAATATAGTTTTCAGCAATCCCAAGCCGCTTTAGGAAAGGCATAAAGGCATCTTTTGCTATAAGGGTTATTTCTGCGTCCGGCCTGCTCTTGCGCACCGCTCTTATTAACGGAATTGCCATGAGCACGTCACCTAACCAATTTGGCATCCGGAACCAAAAGCGTGTGGTTCGGGGGAGTTCTGTTTGGTTATAAAAGGCCTTTGTCTCCTCCAGCGCATTGCGTTTTATCTTTATCCCAAAGCGCTTACTCCACTCATTTTGTGTTCCCCAGCGATTATGTAGCCATAGCCAATCTCCACAATTTACTTCAGAGCTTCTCAATTTCTCCTCTAACCACTTGCCGGCCGCAAAAACAACGTTGTGAGACTCACTGGAATCACAGTCAATTTTCTCAATATCAATCTCTGCCTGCCAAAAGCCTTTTCTATTGGTATAAGCTGCGTAAACATCAGCATTGAATTTTTTAGCCAATAGCCCTGGCAGCTCTGTTGAAGATGCTAACCGGCCCATAAAAGTTGTCAATATACCTTGATAGCCGGCATTTTGATCAAATAATACTGCCACAGCACCACCGCTACGCAGGATCTCTATGGCTTCCGAAAACCCTTCTTTTCGGGACAACATCTTAACGCCGAATTTCGAGCGCGTCTCTCGAACCCATTGTTCTATTGCCGCATTTTTCAAGGGGCGATAAATAGTACCCGTCTCTGGTATGGCAGCATCGGTCAAACAGGGGATCATCGATATAGCATCTGCGTGTGTAAAGTGGGGGATAACCACAACAATCGGTTTTTTACGCTCTGCTATATCCCTGAATGTAGTATAGAAACGATCTGCGAGGCTAAAGCTCTCTCGCATTCTTTTCTTACTGAAGTAGGGGGACGCGAGCAAAAACATCCCAAGCTCTACAACAGATTGGCAGCTTCTTCTAGCTATTTTACGCCGCCAAGAGCTTTTCTTTTCCGGGAACGCGTGATGCAAGTTAGATAGAACCAAGCGTTTACGGCTACCTGGAATAGTATAGAGCAACCACCCGATTATTCCCGCTAATGCATGCGCTACAAATCGAGGCAAGTAGGCCAGTAAACTACCAAGAAATACTATTATATACTTCACCACTATCAATTTTAGTTGAAAGGAGTATAAAAGGGAACTATCTTTTTTGGAAGCATTATTGTCGTTAAATGATACGCGTTTTAGTCATCAAACCATCATCTCTTGGAGATATTATCCACGGGCTACAGGTTATCCAAAGCCTGAGAAACCAGTTAGGAAATGATGCACATGTCACGTGGGTCGCTCGAGATTGTTTTGCTGATTTTGTTGACGCCTGCGATACGGTAGACAAAACGCTCGTTTTCGAACGCAAGGGTGGTTTATTCGCCTTTATTTCTCTTATAAAACAAATTCGAAAAAACCCCTTCGATTACGTGCTCGACCTGCAAGGCTTGGCGCGTAGCGGTTTACTAACCTTTTTTGCTAAAGGAAAACGTAAGCTTGTGCGCTCCGACGCGCGTGAATTTGCTCGTTTTGCATCGACTGAACGAGTTCTATTGCCGACTCAACAGCCAGCCCATGCGGTTGATATTCTTTTAGGCTTCCTGCAAAAACTGGATCTCAAGCCCGAGCTCTCTGCCTCCCTTTCTTTTTCTAAACTAGATTTACCCAAACCACATCAGCCGGATTTAGAGATTAAAAACCCCATCCTCATCTTTCCAGATAGCCGCCGCGCAGAAAAGGAATGGCCTTATTTCTCTGAATTAACGAGACTCTTGCTGGAAAACTGCCCCAATCAACACATTATCTGGCTAGGACAAAAAAAAATCCCTGCCGATCCAAACTGGCCCAAACCCCATTTTCTTAACTGGATCGGTAAAACAGATCTCCTTGATATCATCCCCCTGATTAACCAATCGGCCTTAGTGATCTGTAATGATAGCGGCCCAATGCACCTCGCTGCTGCTATGGGAAAAACTGTTTTGACCCTCTTTGGCCCAACTTCGCCCAAACAATACGGCCCCTATCCCTTGAATAACCCGAATCACCACATACTGACCGCAGAAAATGGTAACCTGGCCCGCCTAGGGCCCGATACGGTATTCGAAAAGGTTGCAGAAATCATTAAGTGTTGCCCCTAATTATCCCAAAAATCAGGAATTTTCCCTTCTTTACGCAAGTCATCCAGAACATCTCCAGGTGGCTTTTTATAGGTAATTTTTCCATCTTTCACGATTTTATTCTGTTTTAATGCTATTCGCTCTATTCGCCTTATCTTACGTTGCTTTTCAGAAGTCTCCATTCGATTCCGATGAAGCCCTATTGCTTGGGTCTGCATATTCTCATCCGACAAGTCTTCCATCGGAATCATCTGTTTTCTTTCTTTGCGGATATAATTGGCTAATTTGGGCTCATTTTTGCAAACCTTCTCCCACGGCGTCATTTTTTTATCAAACTCCTCTTTAGAAATAATTTTAATTTCTTTTTCGATTTTGAATTCAAATAATTTTTTGCCTTCGTTAAGCTCTTTAAAATCTAACGATTTCTTTTTTCCTCCCTTTTTATGCTGAATGTCTCTTTTATCCTTAAGTGCATTCTCTTTATTAACAATTATTTGAGAATTAAATGTCTGTTGATTTAAGGGGTTAATGTCCTTTGGGATCTTGTTCATAACGGGAATAAGATAATCTCTAAAATCAAGCAAATCAAGTATGAATCTGTTACGCGGCTCATTTCATGGTTTAGATATAAGATAATCTAACAAACGTTACTTTCTTGTCTTACACCAAATTTATAACAATAAACCTCTGTAAATCCTCATCAGCCGGATCAATTTTTCATTCTTTTCAACACACGCTGAACCGCCACTTTGAAATCGGTAAACCAGCCCTGTATCCCAGAAATAAAACCTATAGAGCAAACGAATCTTCCAATTATCCAGGAAGTAACGCAAGAGAGCATAAAAAATCATCTCCAAAAGACGGCCGAGACACTAGAGGATTTTTTAGTTAACGGTAATTTTTAAAGTACTTAAAACTGCTTTTTTAGAAGAACCCCTTTTTTGATCAAGAAAGAGGTTCTTGCATTTTGGGTTCTCCCATATCGACAGTATTGTACTATACTGTGGCCGCTTCGTTTTTGCATTTAGATTGAGATTTGCTTAAAATTTCTTTTTTATAGGCTTACATGGAATTAACGCTCGTCATCATGGCCGCCGGTGTTGGAAGTCGTTACGGTGGTTTAAAACAATTAGATGCCATCGGCTCTTGCGGCGAAACGATCCTCGAATACTCGCTCTATGATGCCTACAAGGCTGGTTTTAACCATGTTGTATTTGTTATTCGTAAGGAAACGGAAGACCTTTTTAAAACAAAAGTGCTCCCTAGGCTCCCTAAAGCACTTACGGTTCAATTTGCGCATCAAGAGCTTCATTCTTGTATGCCAGAGGGGCTTAGCGTCCCTGTTGATCGTACTAAACCATGGGGGACAGGCCACGCACTTTTGGTAGCAAAGGATAAGGTGCAAGGCTCCTTTGCTGTTATTAATGCTGACGACTATTACGGCCCTCAAGCTTTCCAACTATTGGCAACGTTTCTCAAGGCCAACCACACCGATTATGCCATGGTTGGTTACCCGCTAAAAAATACGCTTTCAAAAAATGGTTACGTCTCCCGTGGCCTTTGCCAGATATCAGAAGAGAGTAATCTCTTGTCTGTAAAAGAGCTCACGCACATAGAATCCATTGCAACAGGCGCGATTCTTTATACGGATGAAAATAAAAAAAAGCACCCCCTCACGGGCAACGAATTGGTCTCTATGAACTGTTGGGGCTTTCAAAGCAAAGTATTCCAGGCTCTTCAAGAAGGCTTCACTCATTTTCTGAAAACAGCAGAGCATCCCGAAAAAGACGAATTTTACCTACCATTTCTCGTAGACCAGCTTATACAGAAGGGCCAAGCCTCGGTATCCGTTCTCAAAAGCACAGATCCTTGGTATGGGGTGACTTACCCCGAAGATAAGCATTGGGTATGCTCAGAAATCAAAAAGCTCTCTCAGTCCAACCTGTACCCACAGCCACTTTGGCCCTAGGCAGTTAGATTCCTTTTTGAGAGAAAGTAAAAATAATACTTTACTTTTCAGTGAATCACTGAGATAATGTAATAACAAACTATTACAGTAGTATTCTATTACAGTTATGAAAAACCTTGAAAAAGATCTCTATAAAGCAATTACCAAACTTGATTCCGTTGAGGAGTGTTTTGCATTTTTTCGCGATCTCTGCACACCTGCAGAAATAGAAGCTATGAAGGGGCGTTGGCAGGTTGCCCAGATACTTGAGGAGGGCAAGCTTTCGTATCGAGACATACATCATGAGACCGGCGTCAGTATCGCCACCATCGGCCGTGTCGCTCGCTTCCTTAATCAGGAAAACTATAAGGGCTACCGAACTGTTCTCGATAAAATAAAAAACAAGCCATCATGAAACAATATATCATTTTCTTTTCTTTCCTATTAACGCTGTCTGTCTCTCTTTTTGGTAACACAAATGAACAAAAAAAACAGGTTACGATTGCTATCAGTCAAATTGTGGAGCACCCGGCGCTTGATGCTACGCGTGCGGGCATAGTAGATGAGTTGAGTGAATTTGCGGAACGTGAGGGTGTTGAGTATCGTTTCTTTTTTGAATCGGCTCAGGGGCAGACGTTGATCTCATCCCAAATTGCTCAAAAGTTTGCGGGCATGCGCCCGGATGTCATTGTAGCGATTCCCACGACAGCTGCCCAAGCCGCTGCTGCTGCTACTTCTCGAAACAAGGTGCCTGTTGTATTTAGTTCTGTAACCGATCCGTTAAAAGCGGGGCTCGTGAAATCGATTGAAAATCCGGGGCGTAACATCACAGGTGTATCAAACTTCATTCCTGCAGAGCCGCAGATTGAATTTTTCAAAACAGTGCTGCCAAATTTAAAGTCTATTGGTATTGTTTATAATCCAAGTGAAGTAAATTCTGTTGAACTCGTGAATATTTTTAAGGAATCTGCAAAAAAATATGGTATAATTGTCGAAACAGCTCCGGCAATGTTAACAACAGAGGTAGGTTTAGCAGCATCCGCTTTAACAAGCAAGGTAGACGCACTCTTTGTCACTAATGACAATACGGCGTTGTCTGCATTTGATTCTGTTGTACGCGAGGGCAACAAGGCAGGTATACCTGTATTCGTGAGTGATGTAGATGTTGTAGAGCGTGGAGCTTTGGCAGCATATGGTCCAAATCAATACGAGTTGGGTCGCCAAACCGCTAAAATGATTCTAAAAGTTATTAATGGCAACGATCCCGCCGGCATACCGGTTGAGTTTCCTGATGCTGCCGAAATATGGATCAATCTGGATGCGGCTAAAAAAATCAATCTTACACTTCCACAAGAGGTTATTCAAAACGCTGATGTTGTCCTTGGGCAAAGTTAACTAATTATCATGAATGTCTTACAACTCTTTGGCGCATTAGAACTCGGGCTTATTTATGGGATCGTTGCCCTGGCGGTTTATTTAACGTTTCGGGTGATCGATTTTAGGGATCTTACCGTAGATGGCTCACTGCCACTGGGAGCAGCGGTCTCTGCCATACTCATTATAAATGGTTATAACCCTTGGCTAGCATTGATCGCTTCGGGTATTGCCGGGGGAGTCGCCGGGTGGATAACGGGCGTTCTCAGCACACGTTTCAAAATAATGCCGCTGCTGGCGGGTATATTGACAATGACGGCTCTCTATTCCGTTAACATACGCATCATGGGGCGCCCTAACATCGCTTTACTCAACGATGAAACCATTTTTACGCATTCGAGTAACCCGATTATTATAACGCTCATAATCGTCTTAGTCGTCAAGGCTGCGATCATCTATTTAATGAACACGCAATACGCGCTTGGTCTACGCGCCATTGGTAAAAACCCACGGGTTTCTAGAGCCATGGGAGTGCGTGTAGGCTTTGGTATCAAAACTGTTCTTGCTGTCAGTAATGGTCTTGTTGCCTTAGCGGGTGGGCTGCTAGCACAGTTACAAGGGTTTGCAGATGTTTCCATGGGATTAGGCACACTGGTCGTTGGCTTGGTAGCAATTATCCTAGGGGAAAAGATTTTTAGAAATTTTTCCATCTCGGGTCTGCTTGTTAGCTGTCTTGTAGGTTCCATAATATATCGCTTGGCAATTTCATTTGCGTTAAACACACACCTGTTTGGCATGAAGGCATCAGACCTCAATCTCATAACGGCCGTCATTATCATTGTAACGATGATCCTCCCGGGTCTTAAAAAAAGAAAATCTTAATAGGTACACCCATGCTTGAAATTCACGATATACATGTCACGTTAAACGAGAGAACCCCTATTCAGAAAAAGATCCTCAATGGGATCACCCTCACCGTCAATCCCAATGAGGCCATCGCGGTTATTGGGGCTAATGGGAGCGGTAAAACCACTTTTATGAATGCGATTGCCGGCGAAGTTAAGATCAAATCCGGTAGCATTAAGATTGATAAAAAAAATGTCACCAAGTGGGATACTCAACAGCGTTCCGCAAGTGTCGCACGCGTCTTTCAAGACCCACTGGCGGGAACTTGCGGGGAGCTCACCATTGAAGAGAATCTGGCACTGGCTTATAACAGAGGCAAACCACGTAACTTTCTTCCCGCAATTACAAAAAGCATGAGAGAGCTTTTTAAGGAAAGCCTATCTGAGCTGAAGATGGGCTTGGAAAAACGATTGAAGGACCCCATGGAGCTCCTCTCCGGCGGCCAACGTCAAGCGATCAGCCTCGTCATGGCCACGCTACAACCCAGCCAGATCCTTTTATTAGACGAACCCACAGCCGCACTGGATCCCAAGATATCCACTAAAGTTCTTAATTTAGCCGATAAGCTCATCGAAAAATATTCGCTGACAACGCTTATGATCACCCACAGCATGCAGCAGGCTCTCACCTTTGGCTCACGTACGATTGTGCTTAGCCAGGGCAAAATCATCCGCAGTATATTAGCTGAAGAGCGCTCGAATATGACCGTTGCTGATTTGATGGCTATATTTGAAGAGTAAGGAACCAGCCTAGGAATAGCCCAAAAACTGTGCTTAAGTGCCCTGTGGCTTTAGTTTGTTGAGCTCATCTACCTTGATAGCAATCTCATCGCAGAGGCTTCCTATTAGCTTGATTAATAATGAGATCTTTTCTTCTTTATCATCACGCTTGAATGGTGATAAACCCAACGCTACAAGTTCTTTATAACTGCGAAGATCCCTTAAAACAACAGCTGCATAGCGTAATTCCTGTTCAGTGTATTTTGAAGCGAGTAGACTATATAAAAGGCTTTGAACATTTTCCAAAGAAAATGCATATCCATCTTCGACATCACGCAAGATCGTTTTCCTCACTACTATAAAAAGATTGTCATCGGCATCCTCTATCCAAGTTTCATTAAAATATAACTGGTGTAGTTTGGCTTGCTGGTTGAGGGGTAATAAACCGTAAAGGTTTACCTCTTTTTTTAATAAATTATAATTGAGCAGCATTTCCTTTAATGAATCATCTGTCTGCCTGGGCACAATAGGCTGATAAACCTCGACCAGTAGCTCATCCGTAGCTGGGCCTGCGAAATAATCTAAACATTTATTTATGCCACCCAAAATACTAGGAGGTTGTTGTTCATTATTATAATGGACTTGCACGTCATAGATTTCTTCTTTCTGTAAAAGGGTACAGTAATAAGCAAAATAGCTCATAACATCCGAATCCATGTTTTCCGCAATATTGGCCATCGCTTTTACCTGTAGGTTCATGCCCATTTCTTGCTTTGTATACTCCTCCATAAGGGGCATGATCGAGCAGATAGACGCGCGACAAAATTCAAGCAAAAATAAATCCGTTGCATTGCATCTATTTTTAATAACACACTCCAGAAGCCCGTGAGCCTTGCTCGATTGTTCTCTATTTTCAAATCCATTTTTCCAATTCATAAAGAACTTTTTTAAGGAATCGGATGTGATGGCCTGTTTTAAATCATGCTCAAGGAAAAGCATCACAATCTCTAAGATATCTTCTGGAGGTGTTACACAGGAGATCTCACTCCCAAAACAATAGACAATAGAGCCTTCAGGAAAATAGGATTTTTCACTATACGCTTCTCTTAAAGTAGCTAACCGCTCTTCACTCACAGTATTGCAAAAGGCGGTAGTGCCATCGTTTGCAATAACGGCTTCTTGATCTTCAATAACCAGGCTTTCTGCGTAACGAGAATCAAGCTTTTTCAATAAATTTTGCTGTTCTTTTGTTAGAACAACAAACCCTTCAATAGGGTCATCTCCTTCAAACATTGACCAATGGCCATAGGAATTAGATAAAAGGTTATAGAGAACATAGGCGGAAAGTATTGCATCGTAATTCGTCAAGGTGTCCTCCGTGGGATTCAAAAACAAATAAAGGCTGTTTAACGTACGCGTATAGAGATAAGCAAATATGCCTAACTCTTTGTCGGTTGATTGCTTTTCCTTGGGAAGCGCCTGGTTTATTTTTTTGATTTCAGAGAATACCTTGCCATAAATACTTTCATTATATTTTAAGCCGTAATAATTTTTAAGAGCAGGAAATTCAATTCCATGGAACAAGTCCGATAATTTTAGATTCTTTTCACCTGTGCCTAGCTTGCTTGAAATGAGGTCACATTTTCTATTGGCAAAATCGTATTTACAGTTTACTAAAGCGTCCTCGTAGGGTTTGATGACCGATGTACCTAAGGCAGCCTTATAAAAATCGCTATTTACGGGATTACGCAGAATTTCCAATATTTCATCGTAAGTCAGGTAGTTTAGTATGTTTGTTAAGCAATCAGGATCTCTGTCTGCAAGCGTCTTAAAGGTTGTCAGACCTCTGTTTTTTTCTAAACACACGGAAGCATCCCCTTTGGGTACGGCTACCGGCTTAACCTTCTTAAAGAGGGGCTTCCCGTTTACATCATAGGCCAAATCTTCTCTTTCTTTTCGCTTCTTTGTCGGCTGACTTCCAATATTGCTTGTATTATTTTCCATATAAATTAATTAAAGTAGGCAATTACCATATATTGTAATTAAATTCATTGCAATATATAATTATGCTAACTTCCCCACCTTACCTTAGAAATTTTTCAACGAAGGCCAATTTACCCAATAAACACTTTATTCAACTGATCGAGAACCCATTGATGCACGGAGAATTTTGCTTTTTTGCAGGCTAACAGTTCTTTAATTTGATCTGAAAGGCCTTTTACGCGTAGATTATTTTTGGCATCTTTAATAGCCTTTTCCAGTTCCGTTGAAAGAGCTTTTGTTGTGGCCTTGCCTTGTATGTACTCGGGGTACATTCCTTTATTTAAGAGGATGTTGGCAATACCAAGGTAGGGGATCTTGATAAGCATACGCCCTAAGAGGTAGGTAAATAAATTTGCTTTGTAAACCACCACGCCAGGCACACCTTCTATCGAACATTGTAGGGAAATAGTTCCGGAACTCATCAGAACGGCTTTAGCAGTCACCATCTCATCACTGCGAAGGAAGGATACCTGGTCTACTAATGTCGGAAAATCGGTCTCTAAAATATCTTTTAAAATATTATGTAAAAAGGGAGTAGGGTAGAGCACAACGGCTTTCTCGTCCGGCATCGTTCTTTTCAACCTTAAGAATGCATCCAGCATGAGGGGAAAGATGCGCTTTACGGCAGCTTTACGGCTTCCGGGAAGTAACAGCACGCGACCGTTTTTATCATACAATATGTTATTATGAAAGTGCTTGTCTATAAAAGGGTGGCCAACGAATTGAACGTCCAAATCAGTATCCTTGTAGCAAGCCACTTCGAAAGGGAAAATGACGGCCAGGGAGTCCAAATACTTTGCCATTGCAAATCGTCTCTTTGCTTTCCAGGCCCATATCTGTGGGCTAATGTAGTACAATAGACGAATAGCTCCACCGGCTTTGTGCGCCAGCTTTTCTTCATAGAGGGCTTTGGCTAGGCGTAGATTAAATCCCGGATAATCTACAAAACAGACCGCCTTGGGTTTGTGTTCTCTAATCCAATTGAGCGTTTCGGAGAATATTCGTTTAAAGAAGCCATAATGTTTTAAGACTTCGAAGAATCCCACAACAGAGGCTTCGGTAAGATCGAACAATAGCTTAGCACCGGCTGCTTTAAGTTCTCCTCCTCCGATTGCGTAAATGTTTAAGCTCGGGTTTGCCGCTCTCAAATTTCGCACCATAGCGGCTGCGTGCTCATCTCCGGAATGCTCTCCGGCAATAATCAGTAGATCTACACTTCCCTCTACGGGTGCGTTAAAAGCGCTATGCAAATTTGTTATCTTGCTCACGTATTTGTTGTGTTATTTCAATAGCTACTTCGAGGGCAGAGGTACCTAATGTCACGCCGACTTTAGGATCTGTTCCTTTTTCAACACAATCAATAAAAGCTGCGAGCTCTATTTTCAAGGCTTCACCGCGCTCAATGGGAACATCTTCGCGCGTCAAATTATCGTTATCTTTATATAAAATATGACCCTTTTGGTTCATAAAATCTAAGGACAAATACTTGTGCGCTTGGAATACCCGAATTTCGCGGATCTTCTTTAAACTCACGCGACTTGTATTCAAATTAGCCACACAACCGTTTTGAAACGTAATACGAGCATTGGCAATATCTTCATGCTGAGATAATACATTCACGCCGATGGACTCAATTCTGGCAATAGGAGAGTTCACTAACTGCAAGATCACCCCAATGTCATGGATCATCAAATCTAATACTACGCCTACTTCTGTTCCTCTTGGATTAAACGGTGCGAGGCGATCTGCCGTTATAAAACGTGGCTCGTTTACAAATTCCTCCAGAAAGTTCATTACCGGGTTGTAGTGCTCTATATGGCCTACTTGTACCATACATTTATTGCGTTTGGCCAATTGTAGTATGCAACTAGCTTCTTCTAGCGATACACATAAAGGCTTTTCAATTAACAGATGGCAACCGGCTTCCAGTAAGGGCATCGCTACTTCGCAATGCTTGTCTGTAGGCACAACGACACTGACGGCATCACAGGCTTTCCCCAGCTCTTTAATACTGGCGAAGCGTTGGCAATTGTAGAGGGAACAGATTTCATTCGCCTTTTCGTCATCGACTTCGCAAATTCCAACCAGCTCACACTGTTCCAAATCGTTATAAATACGAGCATGCTGCTTGCCTAGATAACCTACGCCAGCCACACCACATTTGATTTTTGCTTCTTTACCCATTTTTTTAAAACAAGATAACGATTTTCTCACAAACATGCTCACTTAATCAAGCATGCATTTGCAATTCATACACATTATACCCAGAGGAATTTTCTTAGACAAAGCGTCCTCTCCCTAAAGCATTATGAATTAAGCGTATACAATAAAATAATATCATACAATTATTTTAATTAAAATTAATGCTTGATTTAATATTAAATTAATATATTATTTAATTCTATGAAAACAAAACTATTATCAATATTAATTGTAGTCGGTTGTGCCCTAACGGGACTCCTCAATGCAGCAATGCACCCCCTAACAATAACCTCAAACATAGATGAACCGCTAACGGCTAAAGTCGAACTGCAGGAATGCGTCGGCAGAGACATTTGTCTTCTCATGCATATCGAGAACGATAAAGGCGTTATCACCGAAATCCCGGTTGAAAAATATTTAAAAGGACCTCTTTTAGAATATACAGATGTGTATACACAAAAGGGTGTTTTTGTTTTTTATGATCAAAACAACAATGCTCTAGCTGCGATTCACTTGAAGGATAAACAAGATCGCAAGGAAGCACAGTTGAAAAATGGCAAATATGTCGTCTTCGAATTCTCTTCTGCGCCTAGTACGACACTGCTCGGTAAGCAACAAGGAGAAGTGGATATTCTAGGTATTGAAGATTACATGATCTACACGATCAATATCAGATATCTAAATGATGCGGAAAACTTGAACAACCGCAGCAATGACCCTTCTGAAGTAGGCTTGCCATCAAATTCTTAAACAAATAAACAACAATATGAAAAGGGGAGATACTAAAAATATCTCCCCCTTTTTTTTATTATTCAATTTCTTTCAATTCGACAGGATCTTTTGGATGCTTTGGCTCTTTAATAAAGAGACACACGACGGCCGCAATCGCTAACATAACGGGGATCACTATCAAGGCACTTCGGAAATCAGTAGCCGTGTTATAGAAGCAGTTAATTGGGCCTAAACTCAAATCCATACGAGATTTTGTTTGCAGGATGTAGCCCACAACCGGTTGAAAAACCCCACCCAAAAGCATTACAATCATATTGGTAACACCGATTGCTGTTCCTTTGGCGTAATCCGGGTTGGCTTCAATGTTAGCCACAAAACACGCTACCTGGGTGGATGCAACTAGACCGGCGCAAAAGAGAAGCACCTTAAGGACACCAATCGGCAGGCTAGGGAATAAAATGAGCCCCCAGAAAAGGATCGCAGAAATAACCGATCCCCAAAACATAGGCATCTTGCGCTTACCCACTTTATCTGAAAACCAGCCCGCAAAAGGTGCGCCAATCATCCATCCCCAATATAATAGAGCAACAGCATTGGCTGCAACAGACTTAGGAACATCAGACACATGCATAATGTACTGAACCCCCCACAGGTCTCCAAACACGGAAAGGGAAAGATATAGGCAGCTACCTACGATGCCGATGTACCAGGTTTGCCTGTTCTTGAGGACAACTTTTAGGCTATGGAAAAACTTATGCTCAACATTGTACTCCCTTCTCTCCTCTTCCCAATAGGGTGTTTTGGGAATCGTCATCAGCAAAAGCAAGGCCACTCCTAGACCGATAATGCCGGACCAGAAAAAGGCATCTTGCCACCCTAGGCTGTCCACAAAAGGTGCTAAAACTGCCCCTCCCATAATAGCGCCTAACATACCTAAAGTAGTCGTCAAGCCGGAGAAGAAGGCCACGTGGCGCGATGGATGCCACACCGTCACTAAATACATAACGCCCACAAATGCAAACGCCGAGCCCAAGCCCATGAAGAACCTGGCCAATGTCAAAACGGCTATATGATTACCCATGTAGGCCGGCAAGATACAACCGAGCGCGACAATTAGGGTTGCGGGGACAAGCAGGCGTTTTCCGCCATAACGGTCAAATAAAACCCCCACAAACAACTGTAAAGGTGCGTATATATAGTAATAAGTAGCGAGTGATGCTGATAGATCTCCTACATTAACATTGTAGAATTCGCTTAACTCACTCTTCATCACACTTGGAGCGACTCGTACTAAGTATTCGTACAGATAGAACAGTGCCGCTACAATCCAGATGATCCATCCCTTAAACCTTATATTCGGTATTGGGCTATGCCTAGGGTGGAAGTGTTTTTCTTTCATGCTCGCTTATCGTTTGCCTAAAGTTTGAGTCGATTGTGGTAAATTTAAGAAGAAACGTCAATTTTTTATTCCCAAAAACCCTTACAAAGCCGGCTGTGGAAGCAATGACAACATCAATTTACCTTAGACAGTGTAAAGAAGGTTGCCAGCAATGGGTTTATGTATTACACACATTATCTTATGCAAGAAAAACGTGCTGTATTGCTATTAAATTTGGGTTCCCCTGCATCAACAAGTGTACCCGATGTACGGGCTTATTTAAAACAGTTTCTGTGGGATGAACGTGTTCTAAACAGCTCGGCACTTGTCCGTTGGCTTGTTCTTAACGTGTTTATTTTACCGAGACGGCCAGCAAAGTCTGCTGAAGCTTATGAAAAGATTTGGACAAAAGAGGGCTCCCCGTTGATCACTGAAAGCAAACGGCTTCAAGAGAACTTGCAGAAAATTTTAGACCTACCTATCCTGCTGGGTATGCGCTACGGAAAGCCTTCTACAGGGGAAGCCATTGAGCGGCTAAAACAACAGGGCATTGAGGAAGTTTTTGTAATGCCCTTATACCCGCATTACGCTATGTCCAGCTACGAAACGGCAGTAGTCCATACCAGAGAAGAGATTGGCCGCATCTACCCACAGCTAAAGGCAAATTTTTTACAACCCTTTTATCAAGATGCAGGCTATATTGATGCGCTTGTTGAAAATGCAAAGCCTTTTATGGAAGAGGATTTTGACCATTTACTCTTTTCCTTTCACGGAATTCCGGAAAGCCATTTACGCACCGCAGATTCCTCTAAGGCACATTGTTTAATGGTCAACGACTGCTGCAAGACCTGTAGCCCAGTACAATCCACCTGCTACAAACACCAATGCCTGATGACCGTAAAGCGGTTCATAGAAAAGACAGGATTAGATGAAAGCAAGTACAGTATTTCTTTTCAATCCCGTTTGGGGAGAGAACCTTGGCTAAAACCATACACGGATCATGTCCTTGAGGAATTGCCGAAAAGGGGAGTGAAGAAGCTCCTAGTAATGTGCCCTTCTTTTGTGGCAGATTGTTTGGAAACGCTTGAGGAGATTACTATGTCTGGTCGCGATTCCTTCATAGGAGCAGGCGGTGAAGAATTCGCACAAATTCCTTGTCTCAATAACCACCCAAAATGGATTGAGTATTTGGCGGAAGAAATCAGGCAGTGGCATGAGAAAGAAGTACCGGAATTAGTCTAAAGCTAGACTATATCCAAATTCACCATCTTAGCGCTTCGAGATACGGGCAAACATGCCTGTAACGAGATAAGTCGCTAAGCGTGTAAACTATTGCCTTGATGTAGACAGGTCTAACCGCCGACCTCCAAAATGCATACACCTGTATTATTACAAGTCTACAACAATAAAAATCTTGCAAGAATTTAAGGCGTAAAACAAAATACTACATCTTAATAAATACAAATAATAATAATTAAATGAATAATAGTAGAATTGGAAACCTTTTAAATTACAATAAATCAGAAAAAGAATGCCTTCTAAAAAATCATGAGATTAATAATTCCAGGTTAAAAGCTAAGACAAGCCCTCGCGAAACTGATCTCGTAATATTTTTGGGGCATAAAAAATATGTTTTTCAAAGCAGGTATTTGAAGAGTATGCTAAAGGAGGTCATGGATGGAAAAATATCAGCTAAAAGCGCACTTTTTTCTATCAAAAAACATTACCTTGATGACAGCGGACAAACTAAAAAGGCACAAGAAGCTCTTGTAGACGTTTTTCCCGAAATAGAGTTTTTCGAAGATATCATCCAGAATCAGGAAAATATATCTATTGGACAAAATTCGTATTCGGGATTTAAATACGATTTCGAGAACTATAATGGCAAAGATTTATTTGATGAAATCGTAATTGATTGCTTGCAATGCATAGCTAATTGCGATGATGACACCGAGGCGTCAGCGGTTCAAATCATTGGTCTACTCGAAGATCGCATAACCGATATAAGAAAGCTTAATACGCAACAGCAAGCGAGGATAAACGACTTGATCGGCTCGTTACTGCAGGACTACAAGAAGAGTAAACTGGAAGACATTTTTCATTATGATACCCATCTGTCTACTGTGGGTATATATCTAGCCGTTACACAGGATTCATACCTAGCTCTGAAATATTTTCTAGAAACAGAAGAGGGTACTTACGACCTAAATTTCCAGGACAAGACAAGCGGTGATAATCTTTTGATCACTGCGGTTTGCCACAAAAGTGAAGATTGTTTGGAAATACTTATAAATGAAAGGAAAAAGCACGGCAAAAGCGTTGATATGCCCATTAATAAGAATGGAGAAACAGCATTCTTATTAAGCGCTAAACTAGGTTTTTTTAATGCTTTTGAACTGCTTTGCAAAGCAGGGGCAGATACGACTAAATTGACTAACTCTGGCATGGATTGGCTTTACCTAGCACTGTCTAGTAAAGACAACAGCTTTATCGAAAAAATTTTGCAGGAAAACGAACACCTTCCTGACCCCCTTTGTTCTAAGGTAATTCAACAGTCCAAGGGCATCTTGGAATATGCCTCTATATTTTCATGCGATGATCTTGTGATAAAAAATTTGCCTAAGGAGAAATTGCAGATCTCTCAACTCATCTTCAAGTTGCATTTTTTAGGACTTATATTGTCTAAAGCCAGTGGTTCTATCGGTAGCGTCAGCAGGGCTGTTCTTTCGGACTATCTAAAAAAATATGCTGATTTAAGGCAGAATGCTATCGCGAAAAACCTTAAAGTGGTTATTGAAAACGAAGGTCATTGGGTGAATTTAACAACGCATCCGAAAAACAACCCCATAAAGGAAAAATGCCGATGCGTTAACCTCATGTTTAACGACCTTAATCGACACACCAAAGCGTATATAGCACTCGATAATAATCCGAACTCGAATGATGAAAAATTTATCATAGATTGTAACGGGGGCGCTGAACCCGTGAAATTAGAAAGTACAACAAAAATAACCGGTTTTTTAACTGAAAAAAAGAAATCCATCGGAAAAGAGTGTTCGGGTGTGACTGTTTTCAAAGTTGTACAATTGAATGAAGAAGATAATTCCTTTAAGGAAAAAATTAAAGCGGCTAGGGAGAAAAGTCATTATATTGAAAAAAACTTACAGTTGATTTTCAAGAAACATGTCGTAGAAAAACGTCAAGCAACCGGTAATTGTACTTATTTTAGCCCGATGTTGGCCTTAAGCACACTGTGGGGAGTAATAGACTTAGAGCAAAGGGGTGTTTCATGGGAAGCCAATTCCGCTTATTTTCAAAAACTTAAAGCAGCATGTGCTAAACAAGAAAATTATCAAGCATTTGAATCATGGCTATCTAAAACTGTCTTAAAAGAGGCCATGGAGATCTACAGCAAAATGGATGTGGAGCAATTTAAGGAAAAATATCCTCAGCTGTATATTGAAAAGATTGATATATTAACCCGCTCTTTAGCGCAACTTATAATAGACAGTAAAAACCAAAAGGACTTAGCCGAAATTGTAGCCTTAATTCCGGGTAATTTATTCCAAGCTGTTTTTTCTCGAATGTACAGCCATTCGGATCAAAAACTGCCAGAGCCATTTCTTATTTACCTAGCTTATAACCATTCAAAAAAGTTTAGCAAAATACTGCAAATCGTCAGCCAAGAGCAGGTAGAAAAGCTACTTTCCATAGAGGATATATTGGGAATAAGCCTTTTGGATCATATTTCTATGGATGCAGATCTGCTAGGCAAATTCTCCAATAAGGCACAGGCCATAATCGAAAAACTACTACAGGAAGAAGTGCCTACAAATTTGATTACGTTTAATCTTAAGAAAAGGAAACAATCATTCGGGGATTCAAGCATAACCAAAAAGAGCAAGTGCGAATTACCATTCTTTAATGATTTTAAATAATATAAAGCCATCGGATAGCATATATTTTATACAAATTACTGCAAACGGTTTTCTTGACAGTTTCGTATCTTGCCTTAAGTATATAGGCTAATATGGCAAATTACCTTGAAGAAACCCGCACACTCCTATGGATGGGCACCGTGCTTTATGGGCTAGCTTTTATTTTCGCGTTAGCTTCGCTTATTTTAGAGCGGCATTATAGCAGAATGATCTTTTACACGCTGCTCGTTGGTGGGTTCTTCTTTCAAGGAATAGGCCTTTACCTGCGTGGGTTGACGTTCTTTGCGTTGCCGTTGACAAATCCCATGGAAATCGTGCAGGTCATCTCCTGGTCTTCGATGCTACTCATTCTAATGGTTCAGATGTCCTTTAGGCTCGTGTTGCTGGGCTTTTTTGGAACAGCTATGTCTACCATCCTCGGGCTCCTTTCTCTTTCCATTGCAGGCTGGGATTACCCAAACCTGGCATCCTCTTTCGCAAACCCCTGGATAGAGTTTCACGCAGCGCTGGCTATTTTTGCTTATGGTGTTTTCGGAATCTTAGCAATCAATGCCCTGATGTACTTACTGCAACATTACGGCCTAACTCATAAACGCTTTGGAGGGCTTTTCGCTTTATTACCTTCGTTGCAGCAACTAGATGACTTAATGACTCGTCTGTTATTAATGGGGGTAACTGTTTTTACCGTAGCGTTATTCTTGGGAACGCTGACTTGGGTGAGCGACTATAAAAGTGTCAGTTTCCACACATTGGTGTACTCATGGGTCTTATGGATATCCTATTTCTCCATTCTTATTCTTAAGGAAAAGAAACGCTGGATGAGCCGTAACGTGGGCTGGGCTTGCTTGATATTATTTTTATTCGTACTGGTTTCACTTTGGCCGATTCATACGTACTAGATTGATTTTTAGGGAAAATGGAAGAACATTTATTGCTACTAGGTTGTTCGCATAAGTCTGCTCCCTTGCACGTGAGAGAAAAGTTTTCTATCTCACCTCAAGGGGTTCCTGCTCTTTATAATGAGATGAAGCGTTGCCCGGATATCTTAGAGAGCGTTGTGCTAAACACCTGCAATCGTGTGGAACTTTATTCTGTCATACGACCCGGCTTTTGCTTTGAGGGGCTTGCCAAATTTTTTTGTGCCGTAAACAACGTTAACCAAGCCCTTTTCAAAGAGCATAGCTTTGAGCAACGCGGTAAGAACGTAATTATGCACGCCTTTTCCGTGGCTTCAGGAATCGAATCTCAAATGGTGGGGGAAACCGAGATCTTTGGTCAATTCAAAGAAGCCTATATGACCGCAAAGCAGCACACGGCTGTTGGACCGACTTTAAATCGCATCTTTCAAAAATCCTTTCAAGCGGCAAAGTTAACCCGCACCCATACAGACATTTCACGTGGCCAGATCAGTATAGGAAATGTAGCTACGGCCTTAGCTGAGAGAATTTTTGCTAAACTAAGCAAGGTGCGCATCCTCATCATTGGCGGGGGCGAAGCCGCGGAAAAGACCTTACAGGCTTTATATAGCAGGGGAGCCCAGGATATTAATATAACGAATCGTACTTTTGAGAAAGCTCAAGAATTGGCGAGGAAATTTCACGCGCGCGCAATCGGCTATGAGGACTATCCCTATTTACTAGATCAGTTTGACGTGATTATTTCGTCCATTTCAACAGAGAAGCCGATCCTGGAGCCTGAAATATTTTATCCTGTCATGAAAAAGCGTAAGGATGCCCCTATGTTTTTAATCGATCTCG
This sequence comes from Verrucomicrobia bacterium CG1_02_43_26, assembly GCA_001872735.1. Lineage (NCBI taxonomy): Bacteria > Pseudomonadati > Verrucomicrobiota > Verrucomicrobia bacterium CG1_02_43_26. The sequence goes on from MNWT01000019.1 coordinate 85,438, forward strand.
GCGTACCTAGAAATTTTGACGCCGGAGTAGCGGACGTACCCGATGTTTATCTCTACAACATAAATGATTTGGCAAATATTGCGAACGAAAACCTGAAATCCAGACAATTCGAGATTGAAAAATGCAAAGCCCTTTTAGCAGAACGTGTTGATCACCTCTGGAATACAATCGTTCAAAAAGGTGCTGAACAAGAAGACTTTTCTGAAGATGATATTAAAAAAGAAGATCTAGCGCCCGCGCCTGCTAATTAGTAAGATCTTCGCCCTTAGGCCGTTCCTTTTCAATCGCTATGAGTGCCTCTCTGGCTGCTGCCTCCTCTGCTTTTCGCAGTGATGAGCCAAAACCTTTTCCGTAAGGCTTGTCATCAATAAATACTTCGACTTCGAATTCCTTGCGGTGGTCCGGGCCTGTGGTCTTTAGTAAGCAGTAATTGATGGTATGCTCCTGGCGCGCCATTTGAAATAAACGTTCCTGCAGGTTGCCTTTAGGGTTATCCTGCTTCATAAGCTCGGTAAGGGCTTTCTCTACATCCCCATACCAGGTGAGTACGATCCGCTTCGTTGCTTCAAAAGAAGCATCCAGATAGATGGCCCCAATGATCGCTTCCATCACATCCTCAAGCGTAGAAATACGGCTTTGCCCCTCTGCCTTCAGTTCTGCTTCGTTCATGCGAATAAAGGAAGCAATGCCTAGGCGATTCCCTATATTGGCTAAAAAGGAACCTCTCACCAGTACAGAACGATATTTGGTAAGCTCGCCTTCACGCGCGTATGGGAAGAGGTTAAATAAATGCTCTACAATAATATGGCCCAAAATAGCATCCCCCAGGAATTCAAGTCGCTGGTAGTGCTTCGAGGGATCAGGAGACTCGATTGCGAAAGAGGGGTGCGTTAAGGCAACTTCAAGTAACGATTTATCCTTAAAGGTGTAGCCTAAAGCATTTTCTAAATCAGAAAAGTCAGAAGAGAATGAAGAGATCATTTACTTTTTACTCTTAGACAACTCAAAGCGCTTGATCACTTCGTTTGCAAGGCGTTTATAGGCCGTGGCTCCGTTACTCGTAGGGGAGTATTCCAGAATAGACTGGCCGAAGCTGGGGGCTTCACTCAACCGAACCGAACGAGGAATGATAGACTTGAATAATAGTTGCGGAAAATGCTGCTTAACTTCACCAAGAACCTGCTGGGAAAGGTTTGTGCGTACATCAAACATAGTCATCAAAATACCGCCGACTTCAAGAGACGGGTTAACGCCGGCATCCTTAAGCTCTTGCACAACGTTTAAAATCTGAGAAAGCCCTTCCATAGCTAAATATTCGCATTGTAGAGTGATCAGCAAATAATCCGCCGCAGCCAACCCGTTCATGGAAATAAGCCCCAAAGCCGGCGGGCAATCCAATATAATCGCTCCATATTTGGAAGAGCTTTTTATATTCTTCAAACAACGCTTCAATTGCCCTAAATAATTATCCCGGCGACTGAGCTCTATCTCAACCGCAGCCAGGTCTACTTCAGATGGAATCACGTACAGGTTTTCTTCCTCTGTTTCAATAATTTTATCCAACGCATTTTCATCCTGCAATAAAGGCCCATAGAGGCTGCCCCCTTCAAGACGCTCAAGGCCCAGGCCGCTCGTGGCATTCCCCTGAGGATCCATGTCCACGAGAACGGTCTTAATACCGTTACGAGCAAGGCCTACAGCAAGGTTAATAGCAGTAGTTGTCTTTCCGACTCCTCCTTTTTGGTTTGCTATGGTAATTATTTTCGCAGGCATAGGATTAAAAATGTAATCATATCCATGAATGCCGTAGAATCAAGAAAATGGCAAGGAACAATGAAAATAGAGTGAATATCTTCACAAATGCCTCACTTCACCTGCGTTTTCTCTAAAATAGCTCTCAGCTCATTAATAACATTAGTTAGAAGCGGGCGAGCCGTATTATAGAGGGCTTCAACGTCTTCAAGATCTTCCAGCCTGCCCTTTTTCTCAATTTCAGCAACAACACGGGCTAACCGATCAGCACCCATTTGCTGGCTAGACGATTTTAGCGTATGGCTAGATCGAACTAAGCGATCTATATTGGATTCCTGAATAGCGCTTTTGATTTCCTGCATAAGGCTATCGGCACTATCAATATATTTGTTAACAATATGCTCGAATTTATCTTTTAATAAATCCTGTAGGCCAGTGACCGTTGCTATATTGATATCATGTTTTTGCGAATCGGAGGACTCACCGGTGGGTTCGATCTTTTGTTGCATAATGGTTGAGGTAGTGTTGGTTAAAACTTGCTTTTCTTTGCGTACCCACTTGAGAAGTATCTTCACAATATCATCTTGTTGGACGGGTTTTGCTATATAATCATCCATACCGGCATCATAGCACTGTTGGTCATCTCCCTTCATCGCATTTGCAGTAAAGGCAATGATCGGAGTATGCACTAAATCGGCTCTATCTTCAATCACACGGATCTTTTTAGTAGACGAAAATCCGTCCATTTCAGGCATATGGCAATCCATAAAAACGAGATCAAATGATCGCTGCATGAAGCAATTGACCGCTTCGACTCCATTATTTGCAGCGGTAACATGGCAACCGCATTTTTCAAGCATCGTGACTGCTATTTCCTGGTTTACAAAGTTATCTTCCGCTAAGAGCACATGGGTGTGTTTAAAGTATATTTCTTGTGCTTCATTTACATGACTAGGCAAGATGGATTGGCGCATTGAAATAAAATTAACAGGTGTATGCTTGCTGTTTTTGTATAAAATTTCAGTAAGCACCTCGATCAAATCGTTGTTCCTAAGCGGCTTTATCAGGCAGCCACAAATATCCAGCTCTTGAATTTCGCTGAGCAATTTACTATCTGCCGTGTAATTTACGAGCACAGAAGGCGTGGCTGAAAAAGCAGGCATTTGCAGGCGCAACTCACGAATAAACTCAACCCCACTCATTTCCGGCATTTGGTAATCAACGATAATAGCATCAATTTTATTTACATTTTGCGCAAGCACCCCAAACGCTTCTTTAGCTGAATGGGCTGTTATCACCTTGGCATCCGCCGCCTGAAGTTGCTCAACCGCAATCCTGCAAGCGAATTCGTTATCATCTATATAGACGATATGTTTGCCACTAATGGCAGTGCTATCTTGTTGTTGGCGAGATTCTGCCCAGGCCTTCTGATCAAATTTCAAGGCTAGCGTAAACCAAAAGATCGAACCCATATCAACATAACTGTTAACGCCAATACTGCCTCCCATAGCAGTTACTAGATCCTTACAAATCGCAAGACCAAGCCCGGTGCCGCCAAATTTTCTCGTAGTCGTACTATCCGCTTGTTCGAATTTGTGAAAAATGTTTTCAATCTTGTTTTCGGGTATACCAACACCGGTATCTTCAATACGCACATGAAATTTTATCTTATCGATCAATATTTGGCCTTCTATGTTAATTAACACATGGCCTTTCTGGGTAAACTTTATGGCATTGCTTATCAAGTTGACGAAAACTTGCTTTACTCTTGAAGCATCTCCGATGACCTTCGTTGGCAGATTGGGGCTGAAGCGAATCAGTAACTCGATGGATTGTTCGTTAGCCTTTGTACAAAACATATCCACCGCATCTTCCACCACTTTTTTAAAATCGAAGGCAACGGATTCCAATTCAAGCTTACCGGCCTCTATTTTAGAGTAATCCAGGATGTCATTAACGAGGTGAAGTAATGTCGTAGAGGAATTGAGTACTGAATTAATATAATGTAATTGCTGTTTTGTCAGGCTCGTATCCCGCAATAAATTTGACATACCAATAATACCGTTCATCGGGGTGCGTATCTCATGACTCATGTTTGCCAGAAATGCCGATTTCATTTCAGTAGCGTGCTCCGCAATTTGCTTGGCTTTTTCCAGCTCTTGCGTTTTCACTTCGAGGTTGTGCGCGTACTCCTGAAGCTTTATTTCAGCCTTTTCTCGTTCCCCTATCTCTATGTTGTGCCGAGTATTTACGTGTACGTAGTCTATAACAAGGCCAACAAAGGGAACAAAATACGCAACCGCTTTCAAGAAATGTGCTATATTGAAATTATTATCAAACAATTCTCTTGAACCAAACAGCATATGCATTTGAGCAAACACATACGGAATAATGCTCACGACCAAAGCAGTGGAAATGATCGTTGCTTTTTGCCTATTGGATTTTGCTAATACGAAAAAGGCTATCAGAAATAAACCCAGGGGAATCGTATCGTAAGGGCGTGCAATAAAGTTTTTCGGAAAAATAGCCTGCGGTAGGCTTTTGCTGGTAGCCAGGTAATGAATAATCAGATAAGCCGCAATTGCTATTACGATCCCTATCATCAAGACGCATTTTTTCGAAACAAGACTACATCTTTTGCTATTTAAATAATAAATGCCAATAGCCGGCCCCAAGATGAGGAAAAGGGCATTAAACGCGCGCGCGGTGGACCAACTGATGGGCAAAAATTGATCCGCGGGTGCCGTTAATGTCATCAAATGCGAGGATGATAGAATATGAAAAGCGTCCATCAATCCCGTAAAGAGAAGGGTAGTCCCAATCAGGGGAATACTGATATCCTTGGTGATTCTATAGTGAGCAAAGGTGAGGACGAGTGTCAGAATCGCAATCGTAACGGCGCTCCATTCCAATATATTGTGAACGATGTCTCCCGAAATAGCATGGTATAAAGCATTAGCTTTTTGAGTAACACCTTCGCTCAATGCGATTTGGGAGATGCTGTGGTAATCAGTTTCAATACTTCTCCCGGATAGTCCAAAATCTATATTAAAAACAAGATTAAGTGTAATGGGGGAAATGCACACCAAAAACAACAAGCCGACCAGGAGACGCTGAAGCATTATTGGCCTACTACAAGGGGTTTCCGTCATTGTTTTAACTCGTAAACATTAATATGTGGGGTAATGTAAAACAGATTAATATTTTATACCGTAAGCGTAGATAGGAGTTGATCTTAGGTCAATCCCTATTAATAATTTACCCTGCATGAAAAAAGCTTGTTTGCTTGTGAAAAACTCATGGATATACAGGGAATAGATAATGGCTGGATGGCATTTTTAGCCGGGGTAATTAGTAGTCCTCACTGCGTGGTGATGTGTGGGCCAATAGCTTTTATGTTATTAAGCACAGAGCCCGGTAGCAAGCCGCGTCATACTTATCAGGCAATATATCATACTTCCCGCATATTATCGTTCGCCATATTTGGTATGCTAGCCGGTGGGCTTGGCTTAGGCTTAGTCGCTATTTTGCAGTTTCCCCCGGTAAAGGTATTTCCCTGGGTTCTTGTAGCTTTCTTTTTCCTGTTTGGAGTAGGGGCAGATAAGTGGCTCCCCAAGCCGAAGTGGTTGAGTAAATTCTTCCAACGCATCTCGCGTTTTGCGTTTAAAATAAAAAAACCTTACGCGGCGCTTACCTTAGGGCTGGCTACCCCCATACTGCCTTGTGGCCCCTTGTATATGATCTTTTGGGTTGCTTTGCTTTCCGGATCCCCGCTAATCGGCGGTGAAATTGCATTGGGGTATGGATTAGGAACCTTGCCGTTGATGTGGCTGGCTCAATACCCCATTTTTGCGCTCAAGAAAAACGTCTCTTGGGTGATCATTTCTTTTTTAAAGCGTTTTTTGGCTTTGGCGGGAGCTTTTTTAATCACATGGCGGGTTTTATCTGTCAATGGCCCGCTTTCAGCAGAATTTTGCTGCCCTTTCTAAATTTCTAGTAATATAGCTTTGACTTCTTTCAGTTTTATAAAATTATCTTAATAGGAGGTTAACCACACAAATAATGCAATATATGCGTAGAAGAGCCCTAGGATTTTTATCAAATGATATAGGAATTGATCTCGGAACTGCCAATACCCTGGTATTCAGTAAGGAGAAAGGTATCGTGCTGCGAGAACCCAGTGTTGTAGCAGTATACAATAATACGAAGAAGGTGCGTGCCGTTGGTTTAGAAGCCAAAATGATGTTAGGGCGCACACCCGGCAACATCACTGCCATACGTCCTATGAAGGATGGCGTTATCGCTGATTTTGAGATCACGGAGGCTATGTTGCGCTATTTTATAGGCAAAGTTTCCAAGAATGCTAAATTTGTCCCTCCTCGTGTGGTCATAGCCGTTCCTTCAGGCATCACAGAGGTGGAAAGACGCGCAGTAAAAGAATCTGCCATCCACGCAGGTGCTCGCGAAGTGCTTCTTCTTCAAGAACCTATGGCCGCAGCGATTGGCGTTGGTTTACCAATTGACGAACCTGCCGCAAACATGATTGTGGACATCGGGGGTGGTACCACAGAGGTGGCTATCATTTCCTTAACGGGTATTGTATTTTCAAGAAGTATCCGTGTCGGGGGCGACCAAATGGACTTAGCGATTATCAATTACATGAAGCGGGCTTACAATCTCATGATCGGAGAGCGTACCGCTGAAGAAATTAAGATAAAAATAGGTTCTGCTTTCCCGCTAGATGAAGAACTTTCTCTAGAAGTGAAGGGTCGTGACTCTGTTGCTGGCTTACCAAAAACAATTCGTATCACCTCTCAGGAAATTCGCGATGCTTTGGATGAAACCTTTAACGCTATCACGGAAACGGTACGAGGCGCTTTAGAGCGTTGTCCACCAGAACTGTCTGCTGACTTAGTAGACCGTGGTATTGTTTTAGCCGGTGGAGGTTCCATGATTCGCAATCTGCATATACGTTTAAGTGCGGCTACGGGATTACCAGTCTTTGTTGCAGAAGATCCTTTAAGTGCGGTTGCCAAAGGTACGGGAGCGGTCCTGGAGAATCTTTCTTTCTGGCTGCGTGAGTCTTAACATTCATCACTTACCTTGTTTTGGCCAAGAAGAACATCTTTCTACTTAAGCCTTGGTTTGTATTAGGAATTTTTATCCTTATCTGGGCAACCTTGCCCTATTTTGTAAAAACGTTTACGCGTAAAGCCTTCTATGAATTTCAGGCGCCTTTCTGGCAGGTAAATTCGCACGCCTCAGATCTGCAAAGCTTCTGGGCCATGCGCAGCCATACGAAAAATGAGTTAATCGAGGTTTGCCGAGATCTGGCTAGGCTTAATAGCGCCTACGAGCTCAAATTACAGGAAAACGCTTCATTAAAACATGAGATTATGCGACTGGAGCACTCCCTGGAGCTCCCTCCGCTAGTAGACTTCCGTTATGAGATCGCTCGCGTGTGTCGTCGAGATGTTTCTCTATGGTGGCAGCAAATCGTTATCCGCAAGGGGAAACGGGATGGTATCTTTCCTGGTGCTGCCGTAGTCTACTCTGGCGGCGTTGTCGGCAAAGTGAAAGAAGTATTTAATAGCACATCTACCGTAGAACTTGTCAGTAGCCCAAAATTCCGGGTAGCAACGCATTTTGAGGGGGATGACCGCCCGGTGACTTATCAAGGTGAAATCAACACTTCTTTTAGTAATCCCATTGGTTCCATTCAGAACGTACCCGAGGACATCGTGGTCTCGGTGGACAGTCCCAAGAAACTCGTTTCTTCGCGTTTGGGGGGCGTTTTTCCGGATGGCCTGTTTGTGGGTTGGGTAGACTCTCTGGAACGCGGCTTTGATGGCATGTTTATGCGGGGTAATGTTACCCTAGAGAACAATCTTTTAAAACTGGATGAAGTTGCGGTATTAATCCCCATGGATAAGGAGCTCATAGATGAAGTACGACTATAGATGGCTTGTTATCGTTTTCGGCAATGTGATCTTAATGCTCCTGTGCCAACTATTAAACAGTGGTTTAACAAACCTTTCGCTCTATCTTTTTTTGGGTGCCTTGTTTGTCATCACGCCGATGTTTTTCTTAAACTTTTTTCAGGGTTTTTTATGCGTCTTGTTAACGGGTCTGCTCCTGGATGCCTCCTCCCCGGTTGTTTTTGGCCTTCACACATTCTTGTTCGGTGCCACTTACGCAACCCTATATTTTTTAGTGGAGAACTACCATTTATCGTTAACGCAAAACCGTTCTCTCATTATACAAATAACCAATATCGTCCTCTACTTGGCGATGGGGATCATTTTAGGGGGTAGCCACATGCTCAAACTCTGGTACTGGGGTGTTTTGTTTTATAACATAGCGGTCTCTTCATTTGTACTATTTGTGGTAGGCGCTTGGTTCTTGAGTTTACAAGAGTCTATATATAACTGGGCCAGCAAAGAAAAATCCGTGCTGCATGACTAACAAGCCGTTCGAGTCTTATGAGAAAAGTGGCGCCCGGTTATACTCCATCATCGGCGTATTTATTGTATTATTCCTGGTTCTCATTTCCGGCTTTGTGTGGCGGCAACTCATACTGGGCAGCAAATACGAGCGGCAGGAAAAGCTACAAAGCTTAAGAAGAATCATTCAACCCGGCCCGCGGGGGAATATCTACGATCGAAATGGTAAACTACTCGTAGGTAACCGACCTGTCTTTTATGCCGCCATTTATTTAGGCGAAATTAGAGAAGAGTTTAAACAAGAATACTTTCTAAGAATACGAAGAGCACGAGATCGGGGCGAAAACATAGACCGCGAGCGTTTCCGTAGCGAGACAAGGGCAATGATCGTGCAACGCTACCTCAACCAGGTTAACCGTATTCTGGGCCGCTCGGATAAGGTTGATCTAAACGCCCTCGAGCGCCACTTTAAGCAACGCATCCTCTTGCCTATGCCGTTGATCAACGATCTATCTGCAGAGGAGTACGCTCGTCTGGTGGATCAATTGTCGGTAGAATCCCCTATACAGGTGCTTACGGATAGCTCTCGTTATTATCCCTATGGAGCAACCGCCTCCCACCTATTGGGCTATGTAGCAGCTTCGGAAGAGGTTCCTGATGAAGATCTTCCGGGTAACGATCTCACAACGTTTAGCTTTAAGGGTAAAACCGGTCGCGCGGGAATTGAAAGGCGTTTCAATGAGCATTTGCAGGGCCTTTGTGGGGGAGAAATCTGGCTGGTGGATCCGGTAGGCTTTCAGTACGAGCGTGTTGTTCAAAAAAACTCTGAGCAGGGGAAACCATTAACGCTTAGTATAGACCTCAATCTCCAAGTAGTCGCGGAACAAGCCATGGGCAACCATTACGGCGCAGCCATTCTCATCGATATCAAAAAGGGTGAAATACTGGCCATAGTCAGTAAACCGGATTACGATCTCAATCGCCTAACACCGTTCATCCCTACGGCTGTCTATAAAGAGATTAATGAAGATGGTGCCTGGATAAATCGTGCTTTACAGGGGCTTTACCCGCCTGCCTCTCCGTTTAAGCTGATCACCTCCATCGCGTTGTTGCGAAACAAGGTCGTTGACCCATCTGACATCGTCATAGGGGGGCCTACGTACCAAGTGGGTAATAGAATATTTCGAGAAAATAATCGTACCGGCCATGGTCCGGTAGACATGAAAAAGGCCCTTCAAGTAAGTTGCAATGTCTACTTCTATGACCTTTCGCTCAAACTCGGCGCAACGCATCTAGTCAACGAGGCCAGGCGCTTTGGTTTTGATGAACCCATTGACTTCGAGCTCAGCACTACAAAAAGAATTCTTGTCGCGGATCCGGACTGGAAGCTCTCTAAAATAGGGGAGCCCTGGCGCCCCGGTGATACCGTAAACATGAGCGTTGGCCAGGGTTTTTTAAGAATTACGCCCATGCACATGGCCTGTTTCGCAGCTGCGCTGGCAAAGCGTCAAACTCGTTTCCAACCTTCTGTTTTATTGGATGGGCAAAAAAATTTCCCGCAAAAAGAAATGCCGGCACTGGATCTTTCAGACGATGATTACGCAACAATCATCGAAGGGATGCGTCTCTCCGCGGATATCGGTTCCTCGCGCTATGTCAGAGTTCCTGGGGTAAATATCGCTGCAAAAACGGGTACCGGTCAAATTCGCCAAAATGGCAAAAAGCTGACAACTCCATGGGTCATGGGCTTCGCCCCGATCGAAGATCCTCAAATCGCTTTCGTTGTATTAGTCGAGGGTAGGGTAGACGACAGTTTGTGGGGCGGCACAACTGCCGGCCCGATCGCCCATAATATCCTGGCGCATTATTTTAAAAACCAGTAATGCAGGCTTTTTCATACTAAAAACTCCTATTCACTCATTTTTTTGTAATTCTTTACCCCCCCTTTAACTATATTTGTTTTATGGACAGAATCTCCCCCCGCTCAAAAAAGTCTTTCAATTTATTTCAGCTAAATAAAAAAAAGAAAAATCTTTCTCCAGAACTCATTAAAAACCAGAAAAATGATATCCTGGTAAAAATACTTTCGTTTGTAGAGATCGACAGTCTCTACAAGATCTATCAATTCATCTGTACGGAATGGCAAGAAAGTATCTTTGGAATAAATGTTTATGACAAAAATTGTGTTCTTCAGACAACTTGGAACCTCCGTTTTAAAGAAATTTCCAGTAGAAACGTCATCCTTATTGATGAAAAAGAAATTCCTAATTATATAACCGTAAACGGCCTTCTAGGATTAAGGTTCGGGGAAAATTTCATTTTCAAATACAAGGGAAAAGACATTTACCCGATTAACCAGGTTGCACAAAAGAACACAAAGCACGAAAAGGACCTTTCTTTTGTGGCTCTTAAGCAGGCACTGCAAGTAAAAGATAAATACGATTATGCCATCTGCTGTGCTATCATGGCAGGTATATATAAACTTGTCGATGATCGTGAAAAATCGGACAAACACTTTGCTAAAATTGTCACGATCCATATCCTCACAAAGGATCGAGCCATGCTGCAACTTCCCGCCATCGCGCTTGCTAGAATGCAACTATTTTCCATGGCCTTGAAACTGGTTTCCATGGAATTGGACAGTACAACTCGAAATAATATTCTAAAGGCTTGTGCAAAATTCTTCCTCGAAAAAAAGCAACCCAATATAAGTTGGTTAATCATTGAAAAAATCCAAGGGATTGATCCCATAGACGCTCTTTATATACCACTTGTCCCTATGTGTGCCGAATATGGCAATACCGACATTGCGATAAAAATTTTAAACAAACTGGAAACGAATTCTTCCAAGGCAAAGGCCTGCCAACTAGCTATTCTAACTTGCCAAAAGAAGAAGAATACTAACGGGGAAAATCGTTTTCACGAATTAAAGGAAAACTATAGCAACCTATTTCATAAAAAAAATCTTTCCTCAATGCAGCAGGAAAAATAATCCCAGTAATAACATTCCTTATTTTTCATGAATCAAATACACTCAAATCGAAAAAAAAAATTCCGGTTTGTTTCAAATCAATAGTGCCACTGAAGAAAATGGGCGTGTTTATATCAAAAAACATAAAAATGATTTCCTCATTCAGTTCTTCTTATTCCTAGACATCAAAGAACTCTATATAAAGCGAAGAGTCTGCCACGAATGGCTACAATCAATCTTTGGCAAAAACGGTGTCATTGATATCACCCTGGACTTACGCCTGAGAGAAATTATTCAAATGGAGAGCCACAAAATCAAAGCAATAACACTCTCTTTTCCTCATAAGGTAATAGTCCATAGTTTAGAAAGCATCCCCGCTATAGCGTGTAACCAAAACTATTATTTCAAATACACTCATAAAATCATTCTGCCCATTGCGTCACTCAATAAGGAAATTAACCCTTCTTACACAGCTTTTAAAGCGCTATATACCGAAACTCATGCCTCCCTATCACCTGATAATGAAACTGATCAAGAAACCCATAATCTCTACTTGAATACTATGCAGGATGCCATCATGTGTGGCCTTTACAAAAAAATTGGCAGTTCTTCAGAGTCTCAAAAATATTCCCAACAGATAGTCACAAATTATAAAAAAGCGAAGGATAAGAACGTCCTTATTATAGCCGCCATTGAACTTGGAAACTTAGAGCTTTGTACAAGGGCTACAAACCTCATCAAGAACAACGCTGATTCCAATGAACAATCTTCTATCTTTTCCTACTGCAGTAAATATTTCTTGAAAATGGGAAGATATGAACCTTTCATACGTTTCTGGAAAGAGTAAGCAAAGTAACATCCAGGATAAACAATGTGCAAAAAAAAGAGGCCTGTTATTGCAAGGCCTCTTTTAAAAATACACTGTTTATAACATCACTGGCAGGCTTCGCAGGTACCGCCATTCATCATGGCTTCCAGACTACAAGCTTGCCGCTCGGTTTCCGTATATTCTTTTTTGAGAACTTCTTCTTCCGATTGTCCTATAAGCCCACGGGTCTCTTTCTTACGATTAACAGTTGCCTTCTCAATATTAGAAGCACCCATCGTACGCAGGTAATAGGTTGTCTTTAGCCCGGCATGCCACGCCATACGGTACATATGCGATAACGTCTTCAAGCTCGCTTGTGGCAGGAACAGGTTAACCGATTGCGCTTGGTCGATCCATTTCTGGCGTCGCGCCGCAGCTTCTATAAAATATTTATAGTCAACCGCGAATGCCGTCAGGTACCTCGCTTTAATCTCATCCGGAATGTCTGTAATATCCGCAAGCTCCCCGTCAAAGTATTTCAGCTGCTCAACCATACTGTCATTCCACAGCCCTATGGCTTTCAGATCTTTAACAAGATATGAGTTTAGAACAATAAAGTCCCCTGAAAGATTGCTCTTAACGTAAAGGTTCTTGTAGGCCGGCTCAATACAAGGAGTCGTGCCCATAATATTAGAGATCGTTGCCGTAGGCGCAATTGCCATAACATTACTATTACGCATGCCCTGTGCTGCAATTTTCTCACGCAATGGCTTCCAATCCATACGACCTCCCCGAGGCGTATCAATCTTCATGCCGCGCTCAGCTTCTAGAAGATCAATGGTGTCTTGAGGAAGAAGTCCTCTATCCCACTTGGAGCCTTTATAGCTGGAGTACTTACCGTTCTCTTTAGCAAGATCAGAGGAGGCCTCAATTGCATAGTAAGCAATTGCTTCCATAAACTCATCGTTAAACTCAACGGCTTCCGGTGACGCAAATGAGATGCCGCGCTTATAAAGCGCATTTTGTAGGCCCATAACACCTAAACCAATCGGGCGATGTCGTGTATTAGAACAACGCGCCGCTTCTGTTGGGTAGAAATTGATATCAATGACGTTATCCAACGCGCGTATAGCTACTTGTATGGTCTCGCGCAATTTCTTGTGGTCAAGCTCGCCTTTCTCGTTTACGTGAGATTCCAGTATAACAGACCCCAGGTTACAAACCGCTGTTTCTTCATGGCTTGTATTAAGGGTTATCTCTGTGCACAAATTAGAGCTGTGGATAACGCCAACGTGATCCTGAGGACTACGTATGTTACACGGGTCTTTGAATGTGATCCAGGGGTGGCCTGTCTCAAACAACATCGCAAGCATCTTTTTCCAAAGCTCAATCGCCGGAACTTTTTCACCTTGTATCTTGCCCGCTTCAGCTAGTTTTTCATACTCAGCATATTTTTCTTCAAATGCTTTACCATAGAGTTCATGCAGCTCTGGTGTTTCGTTGGAACGGAAAAGCGTCCAATCCTCGCGGGCTTCCATGCGTTTCATGAAAAGATCCGGAATCCAGTTCGCTGTATTCATATCATGGGTACGGCGACGATCGTCACCGGTATTTCTACGTAATTCCAAGAAATCGTAGAAATCATTATGCCAGGGCTCCAGGTAAGCCACGCCGGATCCTCGGCGTTTGCCTCCTTGATTAACCGCAACCAACTGGTCATTGTGAAGCTTAAGGAAAGGAATAACCCCTTGGCTCTCCCCGTTTGTTCCTTGAATATAGCTACCTGTGCCACGAACTGCTGTCCAGGAGCCTCCAAGACCGCCCGCCCATTTGGAAAGGTACGCATTCTCCGCGATACCACGGATCATGATGCTTTCAATACTATCGTCTACTTTATATAGATAGCAGGATGATAGCTGTGAGTGGTTGGTGCCTGAGTTAAACAGGGTAGGGGTGGAAGAGCAGAAGCGTCGGCTCTTGTATAGTTGATACAAGCGAATTGCCCAATCTTCTTTATCCTTCTTTTCTTCAATAAAGAGTCCCATAGAAACACGCATCCAGAAGAATTGCGGCGTCTCAATACGGCGTTGGCGTGTCTGCGTTTTGTCAATAATCAGATAACGGTCGTAGAGCGTCTGAACCCCTAAGTAATCAAAATCCAAATCCGCGGAATAATCCAATGCCTCTGATAGTTGATCCAGATCATATTTCAAAAGTTTCTTAGATAAGCGACCTATCTTCACCCCGTGCTTCACATAATCCTTAAAACCTCTGCGGTGGAAGGATTTGAGGGACTCAACCCCGTCTTTCATAATACTCCAACCCAATACTTCTTCGTAAATATAGGATAGCAATATGCGGCCGGCAAATTTAGCAAAATCGGCATCTTTTTCAATCAAGGACTTTGCGTTTAAGATGATCGTTTTTTTGAGATCCTTCGCATTCATCTCAGGATACAAGGATCGGCGCAGTTCCGCTTCGATATCCTCGTTGTCCATTTGTAAGTCCAAACCAATAATAGCAAAATCAATTCGCTTGCGTAAGTCAGCAGAATCCCAGAAATAAGTATCCCCGGTCTCTTCGTCTTTGACCATGATCAAAGATTCCTGGCGAGCATCAGCCTGCGTCTCCGCTTCTTCCGCCTCGGCCGTTCTTACATGAGAACGATACGCGCGGTACAAAATATAATTTTCCGCGATCTTGTAAAAGCCCATACGCATCAGCGTCTCTTGCACAATATCCTGCACATCTTCAATATGTACAAAGGCTTGCCCAAGCTCTTTTACGCGTTCTGTCACAACATTGCCTATCTCGACTGCCGTTTCAGAATCTTGGTGAAGGCTCAGGAAGGCTTTTCTAATAGCGACTTCTATTTTATTCTGGTTCCAAGGAACGACTTGGCCGTTACGGCGAATTAATCTGAGTTGCTCCATACCTTTTGGCTGATTATGTTTTCTCTCTTTGTTTGAAAAAAACTTGGCTCTTTTAAGAACAAGGCTTTTGGCAACATCATGCGCGTTGCGTTGTATCAATATTTTCTCTACAAAGAGATAAATGTCCTCTGTACTGAAGGCAGATTTGCCTTCTTGCTTGATCTGCGCGCCTATGTATTCAACAACTTCATTGACAACGTTGGTGACAAATTCCCGATTCGCGTCGTTATAAATATCTTCATCTTCACGTGATAAAAAGAGGTCTGTCAGCGCCTCACCGATCATATCGGCCAGCTCGTTCAGATTAAAATCACGGTGTTCATTATCATCCTTAATCGTGATCCCGGGATAGTCCATCTCGTTATCAATAATGGTCTGCCAATCAAAACGTGGCTTTTGGTCTGCCGGCATATAGGCAAACCGTTTTAACGCCAATTCTTCATCAAAGCTTATCTTTCTCATATCTCTTATTTCTCCACCAATTTTTTAAAGTTCGTCATCATGCACGGTTTCCAATGCGGATGATTTTTGATATTCAGTAACGCGTCCTTCAAAGAAATTTTGTTCTTTTTTAATGTCCATCATTTCTGCCAACCAGGGGAATGGGTTCGTCACACCGGGGTTTAAGGGCTTTAAGCCAACGCCTTCTAGTCTTCTGTCACCAATGTAATCAATGTACTGCATGAATTCATCCGGGCTTAAGCCAACGGCATTAACCGGCAAACAGTCTTTGATAAATTTCTTTTCCAAGGTAACTGCTTCTCTCATAGCGCCTCTCAATTCCTCGCGGAAGGCTTCTGTCCACACATCCGGGTTCTCTTCAACCAAGTCCATAAGTAGGTTACGCAAGAGCTCAATGTGGTTAGACTCATCGCGCAGGGTGTAGCGGAACATCTGCCCAATTCCTGGAAACTTATTCTGGCGATAAAGCGAAAGGATCATCCCAAAAAGGCCATAGAATTGAGTTCCTTCCATACACTGGCCAAATACAAAAATGTTTTTAGCAAACAATTGCTTGTTTTCGGTCTTGGTCATATCCAGGTCACGTCTCAGGTTCCTGGAGGTCTTGCAAACAAATTCATTCTTCTCGCGAACCGTTTCAATATCTTCAAAAATAGCTTCGCACTCGTGCGGGTTGAGGCCAAGGGAGCTGAGCATATAAACGAGAGAATCCGCGTGCACGTTCTCTTCATGCGCATGGCGTCCCAATACCAATTTAAGCTCAGGTGCCGTCACAACTTCGCGTATCACGTGCAGAACATTATCGCCCACAATACCTTCCGCGGCAGAAAAATAGCCCACGCCCATTTTAATAATCCAACGCTCAATATCGCTTATTTCTTTAGACTTCCATTGTTCGCAGTCCTTTTGCATCGGGATATCTTCCGGCTCCCAATGGTTTGCTTTCATCGTTTTATAAAGTTCGTACGCCCAGTTGTACTTCAAGGGCAATATGTTAAAATAGTATGTCTCTTTACCGTTGATAACCTTTTTTGCATGGTAAGCTGCCTCTGCTTTTGTCTTGTTGAGTGCAAATTTCTTTCCGCCGATTTCGTAAGTTGTTATCTCTTCCATAGTTGTATCATTAAATGTTTATCTTTTAGAGTGTTGGGGTAGTCTTGTCTGTGTTTAACACACATTTATGAGCGTAAAGCTCACCTAAGAAAGGTCAATGCAAATTCCCTAAAAAAACACAAAATGTAGTGTATTTTTCTGAAAATAACACTACATTTTGTGTTGCAATCATTCGCAGGCGAGACAGGTAAACTTCTGTAACGTCTTTAAAATGAGGATCTCTTTTTTAAAGCCTTATAAGCGCACTCCAAGCTCCTGAAGCGCTGCATTTAACTTGTCATCCATCGGGTGGCCATTAAACAGGATTTCTTCATTCTTGTCTATCAAGACCATTCGGGGAATCGAATTTACTTTAAATAGCTTTGAGTAGACATGGTCAGCGGGTTCTACGAGCCAAGGCATTCTCATGTCTAGCTTCTTACGAACCACCTCAGCCTTCTGTACTGTCTCAGTATTCATGCCGACAACAATGACGCCTTGAGGTGCCAATATTTCCGCCTTATGTGAAAGCGAGGGCATAAGCGCCATGCAAGGGCTACACCATGAAGCCCAGAAATCAATTAAGATCGCTTTCTGGCCTTTTAATAACTGTCCCAAAGTTGTTGCGTTGCCCTGAGAATCACTCAGCTCTACGTCCATCGGGATCATCGCTCTATTCATCGCCTTTTTAAAACGATACTCTTGAATCCATTCGCCTAACAGGTGCGCGTGGTCTGGTTCCGCCCAAAACGCATTCTTGGCATTTTTTTCAAACGCTTTTTCATCATTATTTAAGAAGGCAATACGGGCTTTTAATAAATAGCGCATCGCAGGAATATCACTTGGCTCGCGGAACAATAAAGATTCTTGGGTAAAATCCCACTTCGGGCCGAGGTCATTCAATTGCTCTAATATCTCTTTATATCCGCTCTTGCCTCCCACGATCAGGTGGTAATAAATCTCTGTCTCTAATACTTCTTGTGCGCTCATGCCGGATTCGCGCGCTTGTTTAATCGTCTCTTGATACTTCTCAGCATTATCAGGGCCAACAGCAATCAGGTTTTCCAGCAAGCTCTCTTGAGCCGAAAGGGGCATCTCTTTATCTACAAACTGATCGAATTCTTCAACATTGTCGATTTCGCCTCCGTAAATTTTGTCAAAAACAACTTCATTTTCGGCAAAGGAAGGAGAGATAAAAAGCGCACAGGCTGCAAAAGCGGGCGTTATCGTTTTTTTAATCAGATCAGATATACTTGTATTCATAGCGTAAATTCCTGGGTTAATGAGTTAGGTATGTTATATGGAACGTCTGGATCATACCAAGGAACCGTTCATCATATCGAGAAAAATGCGTCTCGCAAAACAGGTTTTTTAATAGATCCAATCTACGCTTCCAAGCGCGATATCGTAAACCCCGCCTTTAATGAGTAACGCGCCTGCCTCGACATATTGCTCAATCACCGGGCTAGAGGAAATTAATTTATTAATGGTCGCGTGAACATTTTTCTGAACAGCCTTATTGAGTAGCAAATCTTTTTGAACCTGCGTACATTGGCTTAAACCTTTTTCTACCAAAGGGGACATGTAATCCAGGACGTTATCGAATTTATTACCAAAGCGTACTCCTTCAAGCGCTGCTGTTACCGCTCCACACTGCGTATGCCCCAACACAATGCAAAGGGGTGTCTTTAAAAAGGATACTCCAAATTCAACGCTCCCAATGATATCGTCTGTGGGAACATTACCAGGTATTCTGATCGTAAAGAGATCTCCAATACCCATGTCGAAAATAAGCTCCACGGGTTGGCGCGAATCTGAGCATGCAAGCACGGTCGCAATAGGGGATTGTCCTAATCGTGACAATATCTCCCTGGATTCTTGTGCAAGGGCGTTGTGGGCAGTCTGTCCATGCAAATAACGGGATTGCCCCTCATTCAGTAATTGAAGGGCATCATCTGCAGTGATTACATTGGTTACCAGAGCCGGATCAACTTTCCCGTTGGTTAAATTTTGAAAACGTTTACTCATAACTTAGGCAATATAGTGCATTATTGTCTGCTATAAAGAAGCGGTCAAAGTTATATCAGAGAAGTAACTCCCTGATCGAGAAAAATCAGTTCCTGGGCTCTTTTTCAATCAATCCACTCTACCTGGCCGGTAGCAATGTCATACACACCGCCTTTCACCAATACGGTACCGTTCTGAACAGATTGAGCAATAAGGCTGCTAGAGCTCACAATCGCCTTAATCGTAGCTTTCACATTTTCGCGTATAGCTTCAGCTACCAAAGCATCTTTACTGGCATGTATCGATTGTTCCACTTGCTTGACCACCGGGGTAATATAAGCCAACACGATATCAAACTTGTTGCCAAACATTGCATGACCGAGCGCTGCTTTTACCGCTCCGCATTCCGTATGGCCCAATACCACACAAAGCGGTGTCTTTAAATAATCTACACCAAATTCAACACTCCCAATAACATCTTCCGTAGCTACATTACCGGGTATTCTGATGGTAAAAATATCGCCAACACCCATATCAAAGATGAGCTCCACAGGTTGGCGAGAATCAGAACACGCCACTACCGTTGCGAGAGGAAATTGCCCAAATTGTGAGGTCACTTCTCGAGCTTCTTCTGCCAACGAGTTGTGCATCGTTTCCCCCTTTAAGTAACGTGCTTGACCTTCTTGTAGTAACTGAAGGGCATCTTTGCCGCTTATTCTGTTTGCCGATAAATAATCTGCCTGGCCGTCTGTTATATAATAATAATAGACCGTAGCTTCCATGATAGCATCATCACTGACACCCTTGGCGCGCGCTTCACTAATAGCCTGCCGGTAGCTCTCAAGATCTCTAGACTCCATAGCCATTAGCTTTCGTAGAAATATTTCTTGCTCAGGCGTAAAATGTAGGCTCTTTAAGACTTTCTCCGTTGAGGAAGTTGCTGCTGGAGCTTCATTTTTTGCAAACGTAACAGGTGCTAATAGCAACAAGGTTGCTGCAATCAGGATTTGGGGTATTTTTCTCATAGTCTTTTTTGTGTGCTTTGTTTATTCTTTCTCAGGTGAATACTGGAAAATAATCGTGGAAAGGGGAGGGAGGTAGGCTAAAAGTGACTGCTCGCGGCCGTCCCAAGCAATATCTTCGCTCACAAGGCCGCCTAAATTACCGTCTCCATTACCGCCGTAAACCGTGGCGTTTGTATTGATGCATTCCTTCCATTTGCCTTTGTAGGGGACACCTAAGCGATACTGGTTACGCCCTACCGGAGTAAAATTACCCACAATCAAGAGGGTTTCCTCAGGTTTTTCACCCATGCGAAGGAAGCTTAGTACACTATTCTCGCCATCATTGCCGTTTATCCACTGGAAGCCTTCCGGTGAATTGTCAAACTTGGCAAGCGCCGGGCTATTTTGGTATAACCAATTCAAATCCTGCACAACCTTCTGCACGCCTTCGTGGTCTTTATACTGCAATAAGTGCCAATCCAAGCTGGTATCGTAATACCATTCGTTGGACTGCCCAAATTCACATCCCATAAACAGGGTCTTCTTCCCCGGCCAGCTCCACATATAAGCATATAAAGAGCGCAGGGTCTGTGCTTTTTCTGGCATACTCCACGCACTCATCTTGGAGATCAAAGATCCCTTGCCGTGCACCACTTCATCATGAGAAAATACCGTAATAAAATTCTCCGAATACTGGTACAACATCCCAAAGGTAAGATTATTGTGGTGCCACTTGCGGTAAATGGGATCCTTGCTGAAATAGAGCAAATTATCATGCATCCAGCCCATGTTCCACTTAAAGTCATAGCCTAGGCCATACTCGCTCGTTGGTTTGGTAACACCGCCAAATGCCGTAGACTCTTCCGCAATCATCAGTGATCCGGGATAATACTTGTGCACCAGGTCATTCGAGGAGCGTAAAAACTCCATCGCTTCTATGTTTTCTTTACCGCCGTACTGGTTAGGAATCCACTGTCCATCATCCCTGGAATAATCCAGATAAAGCATAGAGGCAACCGCGTCTACCCGCATTCCATCTATATGAAAACGATCAAACCAAGCCAACGCACTACAAATAAGGAAATTTCTTACCTCATGTCGTCCATAGTTAAAAATCAACGTACCCCAATCCTGATGATGGCCTTGGCGGGGATCCGAATGCTCATAAAGATTTGTACCGTCAAAGTCAGCCAACGCAAATGCATCCTTCGGAAAATGCCCGGGCACCCAGTCAACAATCACGCCTATATCATTTTGGTGCAACTTGTCTACCAAGTACATAAAACCTTGTGGCGTTCCAAACCGGTGCGTGGGCGCAAAAAATCCGGTCACTTGGTACCCCCAGGATCCTGCAAAGGGGTGCTCTGCCAAGGGCATAAACTCAACATGCGTAAAGCCCATTCGTTTCACATAGGTCACGAGCTCATCCGCCATTTCCTCGTAGCTCAGCGACCTGTTCCCATCATCTACAATGCGTTTCCATGAACCATGGTGCACTTCGTAAACCGAAATAGGTTTCTCTTGCCAGTTCGTCTTTTCGCGTTTTTTGATCCAATTGGCGTCATGCCACGTGTGTCCGCCCAAATCCCAGGTAACAGAGGCATTGTGGGGTGCAGATTCATAATACACCGCGTAAGGATCAGATTTCAGCAAAACGTTTTCATTACGATCAATAATTTCGTACTTATACTTCAGGCCAGATTCAATCCCCGGAATAAATATTTCCCATATCCCGGAAGATCCCATCGTACGCATCGTATGGCAACGGCCATCCCAGTGGTTAAAGTCACCCACAACAGATACGCGATAAGCTGCCGGTGCCCAAACCGCAAACGAAAATCCTTTTATCCCGCTAATTTCTCTCGGGTGAGCACCCAATTTTTCATACACACGGTGGTGGTTGCCTTCATTAAAGAGGTGTAAATCCTCATCTGTCAAGGTAGGCAAAAAGCTATAGGGATCATAATATTGGCGAATCTCCCCATTGTCTTGCTCTACTCGTATCCGATAGGGGAAAACGTCTGTTTTTTCAGGTATAACAACTTCGAATAACCCTTGCTCATCCAGGCATTCCATCTTGTAACGTTTTTCTGGGCTGGCTTTATACTCAACAATTTCACAACACTTCACCCCAGGGACAAATGTTCTTATCACAATGCCTTTTTTCCCTTCAGCAACTACCGGATGCATTCCTAACACGCTATGGGGTTGGTTATGACGGGCACGGACAATTAAGTCATGTTCTTTCTCTTCTAATAAATTCACGTTGTAACAAAATTGAGTTATTCAGGAAACAATATCTGTTTTGGTCTACTTTTGCCCCGCTGTCAACCCTGACCGCTAAAAGGAATATTCTATTCTTTCGAAAATAGGCTACTTTCACGCCCATTGACGCCAGCCCAAAAAATCCCTACTCCCCTTGGCTTAAAAGGGGAGTAGGGAGCGCTAATGGCTTCATCTTAGATCGTTACGCCGCTAAAGGATCTCCTGAAATGATTTTTTCCGCTTCTCAAATTAAAAGCTTCATCGCTTCTAATCTCGACTGGCCGTCAGCATTACCTTGGTTTGCAGACTCCGCATACAGCTTAACCGCTTGCTCTAGAGACTTCTCCACGCCTATGCCTAATTGATAGCAAACTCCCAATCGCCACTGGCCGTCAGAATTACCCTGCTTTGCAGACTCCGCATACATCGCAAACGCTTTCTTTAGATCCTTTTCCACTCCTATGCCTAATTGATAGCAAACTCCCAATCGCCACTGGCCGTCAGAATTACCCTGCTTTGCAGACTCCGCATACATCGCAAACGCTTTCTTTAGATCCTTTTCCACTCCTATGCCTAATTGATAGCAAACTCCCAATCGCCACTGGCCTTCAGAATTACCCTGCTTTGCAGACTCCGCATACAGCTTAACCGCTTGCTCTAGAGACTTCTCCACTCCTATGCCTTTTTCATAGCAATATCCCAATCGCCACTGGCCG